>NZ_JBNWKB010000002.1:244340-257251 GCF_050509525.1 Gaetbulibacter sp. PBL-D1
CCTTATGTGTATTTTGGGTGGAATATTCTGTTAGCACATGTAGCTGCAGCAATATATAACATTGGTGTAAACACACACGTGATTTTATTAGGAGGTTCATTTAACAGAAAGAAGATAGACCTCAATCAACGTGCTGCGTTTAATTATCAAGGTACAGGAGCTGTTCAGTGGTTAATTGGGCTTCCGCTTATGCTATTGCCATTAGCTATTTTTGGAGTTTCTTACTGGTTGACCAACTTTGAAATAGCCTGTTTAATATTAGCACTTTTAGGTGTTGTAGGAATTGTTTTCCATCAAAAATTAATGAAATTAATAGTCGATAAATATTTGGCTTCAAAATATAAAATGATTGACGCATTTAGTCAAGATTCTTAAAAACTAAAAACTATGATTGTAACTTCTAATCTTTCAAAATCTTACGGTAGCAAATCTGTTTTAAACATTGCTGATTTAAATATTCCAAAAGGTCAAAGTTTTGGTTTGGTTGGTAATAATGGTGCAGGTAAAACCACATATTTCAGCTTGCTATTAGATTTAATTCAACCTACTACAGGCTACATAAAAAACAATAATATAAAAGTAAATGAAAGCGAAGACTGGAAGCCTTTTACTTCGGCATTTATTGATGAAAGTTTTTTAATAGGCTACCTAACACCAGAAGAATACTTTTATTTTATTGGCGAACTTCGTGGTCAAAACAAAGCCGATGTTGATGCTTTGGTGGCACAATTTGAAGACTTCTTTCATGGTGAAATACTTAACCAAAAGAAATACTTAAGAGACCTTAGTAAAGGAAACCAAAAGAAAGCTGGTATTGTTGCTGCTTTAATAGGCAATCCAGAAGTTATTATCTTAGATGAACCTTTTGCAAACCTTGATCCAACGACACAAATAAGACTAAAAGCTATAGTTAAAAACCTAGCCGAAAAACAAGGTATTACGGTTTTAATCTCTAGTCATGATTTACTTCATGTTACCGATGTTTGCGAACGTATAGTTGTACTCGAAAAAGGAGAAGTAGTGAAAGACTTAGTTACTAGTGAAGCCACATTAAAAGAGTTGGAAGTACATTTCTCGGGTTCGGAAACCGTTTAAAAACCATCCGTTTTTTCAATATAATTCAAAAAGATGCTTATTTTTACAGCAATACATAATATATGTAGCTGTTTTTAGTTATCTATAAACCAAATACAACCAACGTTGAACACATCTTTTAGAACTATATTGATCCTATGTTGTGCAATATTACTTGTAACATCTTGTTCTCGTAAAAAAAATAAGTTTTTAAACAGGAACTTTCATGCACTAGGAACAAAGTACAATATTCTTTACAATGGCGACATCGCTCTAGAAAAAGGTAGAGAAAGTGTCGATAATGCTTTTACTGATAATTATTGGGAGCTCCTTCAGGTAGAACGTATGGAAGACCTTGAAGAAGTGGTGCTTCCTGGTCAATCTAAAAATCAGGATTTTGAACGTGCCGAAGAAAAAGCCATAAAGGCAATTCAAAAACACGGAATGAATATTCAAGGAAAAGAATACAATCCGCAAATTGATGAAGCTTATTTGTTGCTTGGGAAAGCAAGATATTTTGATCAGCGTTTTGTACCTGCATTAGAAGCCTTTAATTATATTCTCTACAAATATCCTGCTAGTGATAAAATCAATACTGCAAAAATATGGCGAGAAAAGGCTAACATAAGGTTAGAAAACAACGAGCTAGCAATAAAAAACCTTAAACGCCTTTTAGAACAAGAAGAATTAGAAGACCAAGATTTAGCTGATGCTAATGCAATACTTGGTCAAGCTTACATAAATATTAAAGCGAAAGACAGTGCTTTAACAAGGTTAAACTTAGCTGCTGAAATAGCAAAAAAACACAACGAAAAAGCACGTTACAATTACATTGTTGGGCAGTTGTATAATGAATTTGGAAAAAAGGATAGTGCAAACTTAGCCTTTGACAAAATCATTGATATGCACAGGAAAATTCCAAGACCGTATTACATAAATGCGCATTTAGAAAAAATAAAGAATTTTGATGCTAACGACGGAAATGTATTAGAGTTTGAAGAGTATTTGGTCGACTTAGAAGAAAACAGAGAAAACAGGCCTTTTTTAGATAAAATCTATTATTATATTGGTGAGTATTACAGAGGGAAAACCTCTGATAGTATTGCAGAATCCTACTATAACAAATCGCTTAGAACCAACAGTCAAGACAAGCAGCTAAAAGCATTTGATTATTCCATTTTAGGAGACATGAGTTTCGATAGAGCAGAGTATAGTATTGCAGGAGCGTATTATGACAGCACCATGAGTAACATGGTATTAAACTCTAAACCATATAGAATCATCAAACGTAAGAGAGACAACCTTGAAGACGTTATCCGATATGAAGACATTGCGCAACGCAACGACAGTATTCTGGATTTAGTAAATATGTCTGACGAAGATAGACTAGCGCTTTTTAAGGCATTTACTGATGACTTAAAAGCTAAAGCAGAGGAAGAAGCCGAAAGAAAAGAAATTGCTGAACGAAAATTATCTGCAGCAGCAGCTTCAAACGATCTTAATTCAAAATCATCAAACAGCAAGTTTGCAACAAATAAAAGTGGAGGAGAAACTTTTTACTTTTACAATTCCACAACTGTGGCTTATGGAAAAAGCGAGTTTGTAAAAACTTGGGGAGACCGAACACTTAAAGATAATTGGAGATTATCAGCAGGAATTGGCGCATCAACAACTTCGCAACAAAACACCGACATAACTCAAGGCGCTTCAGAAGAAGAAATTTACAACCCTGAGTTTTACATTGCTAAAATTCCAACCGATCAAAAAGTGTTAGATAGTTTAGCTAAGGAACGCAATTTCGCATACTATCAATTAGGAATAATCTATAAAGAAAAGTTTAAGGAATATGTATTAGCAAAAGACAAGCTTCAACAATTGCTAAAAAACAATCCTGAAGAACGATTGATTTTACCTTCTAAGTATAATTTATATAAAATTTACGAAGAGTTAAATTTAAACGATGAAGCCGAAATAGCTAAAAACGATATTATTGCTAATTATCCTGACTCTAGATATGCTGAAATACTGCTGAATCCTCAGTCAGAATTTTCAAAAGATGAGAATAGTCCTGAAAGCTTATATGAGAGCCTTTATCAATTATTTACAGAACAAGAATATGCTGAGGTCATCAATGGCTGTGAAGAGAATATAAAGCTTTTTGAAGGCGATATTATAGTGCCAAAGTTTGAATTACTTAAAGCATCTGCAAGAGGTAGGCTTTATGGGTTTGAAGCTTATAAAGAAGGGGTGAATTATGTGTCGCTTAACTATCCAAATTCCGAAGAAGGAAAACAAGCACAAGAAATAATGAACAAAGTAATTCCTGTGCTCTCTAAAAAGGAGTTTGTAGATAATGCAACAGCTAAAAACTTTAATGTAATTTACAGGTTTAATGCCGATGAGGACATTAAGGAGTTTGTTGAAAAACTCAACAAGGCTGTGTCGAATATTAGTTATTTTGATTTAACGACATCAGTTGATGTTTATGATGAAAATACTAAATTTGTAGTAGTTCATGGTTTAAAAAGCGTTGAAGGAGCTTCAGGTTTTGCCGAAATACTTGAAGAAAACAAGCATAAAATTGTAAAAGAGCACTTTGCAATATCTTCGCCTAACTATGCCATAGTACAAATGCACAAAAACATAAATGAATACCTAGAATCTCAATAAAATTTAACCTATGTTTTCGGATCAAAAAAGAGGAAGAATGGCAACAGAAACAATTTCACAACAAAATAGCATTGCTAAAGGCACCACAATTACAGGTGATATTATTAGCGATGGTGACTTTAGGATTGAAGGGACTGTTCAAGGTAATATTAAAACACCTGGTAAAGTTGTAATAGGAAGAACAGGAGTTATCAATGGAACTCTAAAAAGTTCTAATGCAGATATCGAAGGGAAATTTTCAGGAAAGCTTATTCTTTCAGACACCTTATCATTAAAATCCTCTGCTTTTGTAGAAGGTGAAGTTGAGGTTGGTAAACTTGCTGTAGAACCAGGAGCTACTTTTAATGCTACATGCGCAATGAAAGGAGCAATTAAAGAATTAAGTAAAGGTGGCGAGTTACAACGACCAGCACAAGAAAAGCAAGGACAAGGGCAATCAGCTTAATGCTTATGCTAAACTTTCGGGTTTGGTTTTTCAAATGGCTGCTATTATTGCAATAGGAACATTTTGCGGTGTCAAACTCGACGAAAAATTCCCAAACGAACACAACCTTTATACAATTGTATTATCATTTGTATCTGTAATTGTATCAATTGTTTTTGTAATAAGACGTATTATTGCAAATTCAAAAGACAATTAAGTTATGAATTCAGCTTTTAAATCTAGGCAACTTTCTTTTTTAGTACAAAACATAATTTTTACGCTAGTACTTTTTGGGTTACATAGCTATCTATTATCATATTTTGCAACAGACATTTCTTTTTTCTTCCCTGTTTGGCAAATCTATGTATTTCATTTTGTTATCACTACGTTGCTTTATACAGTAATAAACTATAAATACTCTAGTGGAAAGACTGAGGTTTTTAATGTGTTTATGATGAGTACATTTTTAAAAATGATATTAGCCATTGTGTTTTTATTGCCTCTTCTGCTTTCTGATAAAGAGAATAGACAACCTGATGTTTTCAATTTCTTTATTCCTTACTTTCTGTATTTATTTTTTGAAGTCTTTTCACTTACAAAGTTTCTTCAGAAAACCCCTTAAAAATGAGTTGTTTCGCCGAAAAAATCTAGGGTTTAAATAATCCTTAAAATAGTGTTGGACAATTAATATAATGTACGTACATTTGCACGGAATTTAAAGCAAGGTATTTTTAAGTAATACACAATGACATTAAACACCTTTAAAAGCGCACTATTTTCTGTTCTGTTTTTAACCGTATCATTTTTTGGTTATGCTTCAGAAGATGCTCATTCTGAGAACAAAGAGGAATTCAATCCTAAAGAGATGATTTTGCATCACGTAAAAGACGCTTACGGTATGCACATCATAGATATCAATGGACACCCAATTTCTATCCCACTTCCTATTATACTTTATACTGATAGTGGATTAACAACATTTATGTCTTCAGAGTTTCACCACGATTATAATGGAGAAGTAGTTGTTGAAAAAGATGGGCAACGTTTTGTAAATGTTCATGAAAAAATTTACCGATTAAATGATGGTGAAACAACAGTAAAATATGATGCAGAACATCATCCTATTAATGCTGAACGTCCTTGGGATTTTTCAATAACAAGAAACGTTTTTATGATGTGGGTTTCAGTTATTGTATTGCTTTTCATTTTCCTTACTACTGCAAAACAGTACAAAAAATCAGGTAACTACGTGCCAAAAGGAATTGCAAGTTTCATGGAGCCTCTTATTGTATTTGTAAGAGACGAGATTGCAAAACCTATGATTGGTGAGCACAAGTATAAGCGTTTTATGCCATACTTGTTAACTGTATTTTTCTTTATATGGATTAACAACATTTTCGGTTTAATTCCAATTTTAAATGGTGCTAACCTTAGTGGTAACATTGCGTTTACGTTCTCTTTAGCATTTTGTACTTTTTTAATAACAACATTTAGCGGAAACAAACATTATTGGAAACATATTTTCTGGATGCCTGGTGTACCAGTACCAATGAAAATATTTTTAATGCCTATTGAAATTGTAGGTATGTTCGTAAAACCAATTTCATTAATGATTCGTTTGTTTGCAAACATTACTGCTGGTCACATTATTATACTAGCTTTAATGTCGTTAATATTCATTTTTGAAACCATTGCTGTTGCACCAGTATCTATAGCGTTCTCATTATTTATTGGGATTATAGAAATTGTAGTAACTGCAATACAAGCATATATTTTTACAGTATTATCAGCGCTATACTTTGGTATGGCAACAGAAGAAGCACATTAATTAATTTAAATTTTATATTATGACTATTACAGGAATCGCAGCAATTGGAGCTGGTTTAGCAGCAATTGGAGCTGGAATGGGAATTGGAAGAATCGGTGGATCAGCTATGGATGCTATGGCTCGTCAACCAGAAATCCAAGGAAAAATCCAAACTTCAGCACTAATCTTAGCAGCCTTCGTAGAAGCAGTAGCTTTATTTGGTGTTGTTGCAGCATTAATCGTTTAATGATTAACAAGAAACTACAAAAGTAGCGGTTGGCTGCTTTTGTAGTTTATTTTAAAATTTAAGTTATAAAGACATAAAACCATGGATTTAATAAAACCAGATTTTGGACTCGTATTTTGGTCGTTAATTACATTTGTAATTTTACTTTTTGTTTTAAGAAAATTTGCTTGGAAACCTATTCTTGGTGCAGTAGAAGATAGAGAAGAAGGTATCAAAAGCGCTTTAGCATCTGCTGAAAACGCTCGTAAGGAAATGGAAAATCTTAAAGCAGATAATGAGCGCATCTTACAAGAAGCTCGTAGCGAACGTGAAGCTTTGTTAAAAGAAGCACGTGAGATTAAAGCCAAAATTATTGCAGATGCTGAAGAAGATGCACAAGCTAAGGCTAGCAAAATGATTGAGCAAGCACAAGCTGCAATTGAAAGCGAAAAGAAAGCTGCAATGGCAGAGCTTAAAAACCATGTTGCAGGTTTATCATTAGAAATTGCAGAAA
The DNA here is from genome assembly GCF_050509525.1 of Gaetbulibacter sp. PBL-D1. Lineage (NCBI taxonomy): Bacteria > Pseudomonadati > Bacteroidota > Flavobacteriia > Flavobacteriales > Flavobacteriaceae > Gaetbulibacter > Gaetbulibacter sp. PBL-D1. Next base: position 251,056 of record NZ_JBNWKB010000002.1, read on the forward strand.
AAGTAGTTCGTGAAGAACTATCTAACAAAGACAAACAATTACAATTAGTTGAGTCTATGTTAGGTGAAGCAACATTAAACTAAAACAAGTATTAACTAAACAATAAAAGTCCTTTCCTTAAAAAAGGGTTTAGTATTAGGAAAATGGCAGGAGCAAGAGCAGCAGTACGTTACGCAAAAGCAGTTTTAAGCTTAGCATCAGATCAAAACACAGCAGATGCTGTAAATAATGATATGAAGCTTATAGTAAACACTATTGCAGAAAACAAAGATTTAAGCAACATGCTTCAAAGTCCTATTGTAAGGTCTTCGGTAAAAAAAGAAGTATTGTTAGAGGTGTTTAAAAACACAAACTCAGTTACAAGTAATTTAATTGATACACTGATTGCTAACAAAAGAATCTCTCTTATAGGCGAAACAGCTTCTAAATACAATCAGTTATACGACGAGTTAAAAGGAACACAAGTTGCAAAAGTTACAACTGCTGTACCTATTACTGATGATTTAAAAGCAAAAGTTTTAGCTAAAGTAAAAGAACTTACAGGAAAAGAAGTTGAAGTTGAAAATATTGTAGATGAAAGCATTTTAGGTGGTTTTATCTTACGTGTTGGAGACATTCAATACAATGCAAGTATTGCAAATAAATTAAACAAACTAAAAAGAGAATTTACATTAAACTAAAGATAGTTTTATCTTAAATAAATAATAAGATGGCAGAAGTAAAACCAGCTGAAATATCAGCAATCTTAAAACAACAACTTTCAGGTTTTGAAGCAGGTGCTTCATTAGATGAAGTAGGAACAGTATTAACTGTTGGTGATGGTATTGTACGTGCTTATGGACTTTCAAATGCGCAATACGGAGAATTAGTAGAATTTGAAGGCGGATTAGAAGGTATTGTACTAAACCTTGAAGAAGATAACGTAGGTATCGTATTATTAGGTCCTTCTAAAGTAATCAAAGAAGGTTCTACAGTAAAGCGTACAGGACGTATCGCATCTATTAACGTAGGTGAAGGTATTGTTGGTCGTGTGGTTGATACTTTAGGTAACCCAATTGATGGTAAAGGTGCTATCTCTGGTGATACTTATGAAATGCCATTAGAGCGTAAAGCTCCTGGTGTTATCTACCGTCAGCCAGTAAACGAACCATTACAAACAGGTATCAAATCTATTGATGCAATGATTCCTGTAGGTCGTGGACAACGAGAGTTGGTAATTGGTGACCGTCAAACTGGTAAAACAACAGTTTGTATTGATACCATCTTAAATCAAAAAGAATTTTATGATGCAGGTGAGCCTGTATACTGTATATATGTTGCTGTAGGTCAAAAAGCATCTACTGTAGCAAATATTGCTAAAACTTTAGAAGATAAAGGCGCTTTAGCATATACAACAATTGTTGCTGCAAACGCATCAGATCCTGCTCCAATGCAAGTATATGCACCTTTCGCAGGAGCTGCAATTGGTGAGTATTTTAGAGATACTGGTCGTCCAGCTTTAATTATCTATGACGATTTATCTAAGCAAGCGGTAGCTTACCGTGAGGTATCTTTATTATTACGTCGTCCACCAGGACGTGAGGCGTACCCAGGAGACGTTTTCTACTTACACTCTCGTTTATTAGAGCGTTCTGCTAAAGTAATTGCTGATGATGCTATTGCTAAGGACATGAATGACTTACCAGAGTCGTTAAAGCCAATCGTTAAAGGTGGTGGTTCTTTAACAGCATTGCCAATTATTGAAACTCAAGCAGGTGACGTATCAGCATATATCCCAACTAACGTAATTTCGATTACAGATGGCCAGATATTCTTAGAGTCTGATTTATTTAACTCTGGTGTGCGTCCAGCAATTAACGTAGGTATCTCTGTATCTCGTGTAGGTGGTTCGGCTCAGATTAAATCAATGAAAAAAGTAGCAGGTACATTAAAATTAGACCAAGCACAGTTCCGTGAATTGGAAGCTTTTGCGAAGTTTGGTTCTGACCTTGATGCTGCAACTCTTAATGTAATTGAAAAAGGTAAACGTAACGTTGAGATCTTAAAACAAGCTCAAAACGATCCATTTACTGTAGAAGATCAGGTAGCTATCATCTATGCAGGTTCTAAAAACTTATTAAGAGATGTTCCTGTAGAAAAAGTAAAAGAATTTGAAACTGATTATATTGAGTTCTTAAAAGCAAAACACAGCGACGTGTTAGCTACTTTAAAAGCAGGTAAATTAACTGATGAGGTTACAGATACATTAAGTACTGTAGCAAAAGAATTATCAGCTAAATATAAAGCATAATAATTACGCTCACGCAAGTGAGTTCATATTTACAATATGGCAAACTTAAAAGAAATACGTAATAGAATATCTTCGGTATCTTCAACGATGCAGATTACTAGTGCTATGAAAATGGTATCTGCTGCAAAGTTAAAGAAAGCACAAGATGCTATTACTGCAATGCGACCTTATGCAGATAAGTTAACTGAACTTTTACAAAGTTTAAGTGCAACTTTAGATGCAGATTCAGGAAGCAAGTTTTCTGATCAACGTGAAGTTAAAAAAGTATTAATCGTTGCTATTACTTCAAACAGAGGTTTGTGTGGTGCTTTCAACTCAAATATCATTAAAGCTGTAAGCAAACTAACTTCTGAAACGTATGCAAATCAAGAAGTATCTTATGTAGCTGTTGGTAAAAAAGCAAATGATGCTTTTAAAAAGACCAATAAAGTTATTGCTAATAAGAGTGAAGTTTTTGACGATTTAACTTTTGATAACGTTGCTGAGATAGCTCAAATGCTTATGGATAAATTCGTAGCAGGAGAGTATGATAAGATTGATATTGTTTACAACAAGTTTAAAAATGCAGCAACACAAGAAGTAATGACTGAACAGTTTTTACCAATTGTTCCTGTTGAAGCTGATGCTAATGTAAACTTAGATTATATTTTTGAACCTTCAAAAATTGAAATCGTTGAACAATTAATTCCTAAGTCATTAAAAACACAATTGTATAAAGGTGTAAGAGACTCATTTGCGTCTGAACATGGAGCGCGAATGACTGCAATGCACAAAGCAACTGATAATGCTACTGAGTTAAGAGATCAATTAAAGTTAACTTATAACAAAGCACGTCAAGCTGCTATTACCAACGAAATCCTTGAAATTGTTGGTGGTGCTGAAGCATTAAACAATTAGACGCAGTCAAATGTGTTTTGAATAAAACTAAATACTGTCATGCTGAACTTGTTTCAGCATCTCATAATACAAAAGAAACCTCACCAAATCGGTGAGGTTTTTTTATGGCATTGATTTTGAAATAGTATCTTTATAATCGTTAAGTTTTAGAAATGAGATTAATAAAACACACTTTATATTTAATAGCTTTATTAGTTATGTTAGGATTCTATCAATGTTCTAGTGCGCAAAAACTGCAAGAAAAGGCTCCAGTTAATTTTGGAGAGGTCTACTATCAAACATGGAATGCTGGTGTAAAAGAAGGAGGGTCAGGTACAAACGTTTTTATCACTGTAAAAGAAGATAAAATCGTATTGGACAGTATCTATTTTAGAGGACAAGGAGTAAAGCTTGAACGCTTTGAGAAAGACGCTTTAGTTTATGTTGGCAGGTTTAAATCTATACAAAACAAAGACATTGTATTAAGTAGCGAAATGAACGAAGAGCATAAAAATCAATTGCCTTATTTACCATCTCAACTGCCTTTTAAACTTGAAAATGACGAATGTGTTATAACTTACAAACAACACGGAAAGACAAACTATTTTAAGATTTCAAATATTATTGAAAAACCTACGTTAAATTACCCAAGTCCTCCTCCCAAAAAGGACTAATCCCAAATCTTAAAATCTTAACCTATGAGACCTCTTAAACCAATCCTTCTGTTTCTCATTATTACCTTAATGGGATGCTCAAATGCTTATAAGTTACAAAAGCAAGCACCTTTTCAGTATACCAGAGCCTATTATCAGGTATGGATATCCAATATTAAAATAGGAAGTGAAGGTATCGATTTTCATATTGCCAACTTAACGCCTAACAATAATGTAGTTATTGATAGTATTTATTTTAGAAACTTAAAAGGAGCATTAACACCTGTTAAAGGAAAATACGTTTCAAGATTAATTAAACGCAACCCAATTTCCGAAGGTCATCATCTAGCATTAATTAAGGAATTTCCATTCAAAATTTCTAATAGAGAATGTGTGGTAAGCTATAGAGAAAATGGAGAAAAAAAATATTTTAAAATAAGTAACCTTGTAGAAAACGAAGGTATTTATTATGAAAACGGACCTCCAAATTCCCAATCAGATTGACATTGCATTTCCTTTTTTAAAACAGTATCTTTAGCAGAGTAAAAAATCACTCTTGGGCGCATTAAAAAAGTTTTTTAAAGACACTATTATCTATGGTTTAGCAACAGTTTTACCTAGATTAATGAACTTTGTTTTAGTGCCACTACATACCGATACTTTAGAAACCACAAGTTATTCTGACAACACAACGTTTTATGTGTATGCTGCTTTTTTTAATGTATTGCTAACTTATGGTATGGAAACTGCTTTCTTCAGGTTTTTTAGTAAAAGTGAAGAAAAGCACAAGGTCTTTTCTACTGCATTAATAAGTTTAGTAGTTTCTACTGTTTTGTTCTTTGCAGCTGTCTTTAGTTTTAATCAACAACTTTCAGAGCTAGTAAATTTAGACCAAACCTACTTTAATTTGTTATTGGGTGTATTGGTGTTAGATACACTTGTTGTAGTGCCTTTTGCGTATTTAAGAGCAACAGGAAGACCAATAAGGTTTGCTTCAATAAAACTTTCTAATATACTCATATATGTTGCGCTGAACTTCTTTTTTCTTTGGGCAATACCAGAGTTTGGAATAGAGTTTTCTAGTTATGACAGTAGCAACTTAGTAAAGTACATATTCATTGCTAACCTTGTAGCGAGCATAGTAACGCTATTGTTACTGTCACCTTACTTTTTTAAGACAAAGCTTCAATTTAGCACGACAGTTTTTAAGCAACTTCTCAATTATGGTTGGCCAATAATGGTTGCTGGACTAGCGTATGTAATTAATGAGAATTTTGATAAATGGCTTTTACCAGAATTGTTAGGAAAAGATATTAATGGAGCATATAGTGGTTGCTATAAAATTGCAGTTTTTATGACCATTTTTATTCAAGGATTTAGGTTAGGAGCAGAACCGTTCTTTTTTAATCATGCTAAAGAACACAATGCAAAAGAAACCTATGCGACTATAATGAAATACTTTGTGATTTTTGGAAGTTTCATGTTGGTCTTTATAGTAGCTTATCTCAATATATTCAAAGAACTTATTGTTAGAGATGAAAGTTACTGGATAGCAATAGATATTGTTCCTATAGTGCTTTTAGCAAATCTTTGCTTAGGTATTTATTTCAACCTTGCTATTTGGTATAAGTTAACTGATAAAACGCGCTACGGAATGTATTTATCAATCGTAGGAGCTATAATCACAATTGGGTTCAATTATATAATGATTCCTAAAATTGGGTTTATGGCTTCCGCTTGGGCAACTCTAGCAGCTTATGCTGTTATGATGTTATTGTCATATGTTTTAGGACAAAAACATTATCCTGTTCCATATGATTTAAAAAAGATAGCTCTATACTTAATTCTAGCAGTAGTAATGTCAATAATAGTATTAAAAACCAATAGCAACTATTACCTAAATACAGGCTTAGTTTTATTATTTTTGGCGATAGTATTTGTTTCTGAAAAAGAACAAATCAAACAACTCTTAAAAAGAAAACAATGACCATAAAAATCATTAACAAATCCAATCACGCTTTACCTAACTACGAAACCATTGCTTCTGCAGGAATGGATTTACGTGCTAATTTATCTGAATCTAGAACCTTAAAGCCATTAGAGAGAAGTATTGTAGGTACAGGGTTATTTATGGAACTTCCTATTGGTTATGAAGCTCAAGTGAGACCACGCAGTGGTTTAGCAGCCAAAAAGGGAATTACAGTGCTCAATGCTCCAGGAACTATTGATGCTGATTATAGAGGAGAGATAGGAGTTATTTTGGTAAACTTATCTAATGAAGATTTTACTATCCAAAATGGTGAGCGTATTGCACAATTGGTTATTGCAAAACACGAACGTGCAGAATGGGAAGAAGTTCAAGAACTTTCTGAAACCT
>NZ_JBNWKB010000003.1:0-51534 GCF_050509525.1 Gaetbulibacter sp. PBL-D1
ATATTGATACCATAAAAAAACTTCAAGAATTAGGTTTAGCTAATACCTCAAAACACTTTACTGATGCTTATCTTAACGATGATGTCGCTAATAAAAACCTAGATTTTATTTTAAAAAGTTTGAAGTAGACCAATTGTTTTTAAGAAAAGATTTAAAAAATCTTAACTAGCGAGAATAGTGAATAAAGAATTTCTGTCAGTTAGAGTGAATTTCACGATTAAAATGAGTGGAATTTGTATAGAAAACAAGAAAATTGCCATCATAAAAGCACTTCTCGATACAAAATTCTTTCAGAATTTTACTCGAAGTGACATTACATATGAACCTAATCATTATATACATTGACTACAAAGTAAAGCCTCAAAACAAAAACATCTATTAGTTTTCCTAATACCTGTGTAAGGTTAGACATGCCTTACAAAAGAATTTGAGCAGTTCCCAACTAACTGAAGTTAGGCTCAAACTGATGTCGCTTCGTTTTGAGGCTTATTTTTTGTCACATATTAATGCGTTTATGCTTTGGATATTTCAAAGTATATCCAAAATTCAGCTTTTTAGATTCGTTTGAAGACAGTTTAAGCTTCCATTCCATAATTCCTTTGTCCTTATCATAATTTGAAGTGCCTGTTTCAATATCATCTACTTTAATGTCTTTGTTTTGACTTATTGGAATTCTATCAAGTACAACAATATCAATTGAAGTAGGTTTGTTATTCTTTAATTCAATATCATAATTTTTAGTGATAATCTTGTTACTGCCTATAAAAGCGTTCTTTTTAAAGTCTTTATTTTGAGAACGTTTTATTGCAACATTAGGATCAACTCCTAAAGATACTGTAAGACTGTCAGTTGTAGCGTAAGGGTTAATGTTGGTTGTTCCTGAATAGCTACCTTCAAAATACACATTGGCTTCAGCAGGTAAAAGATTATACTGTTCCCAATTGCCAATTTTTGCAGTTAAAAATACGTTTTCGTTTATCACAGGAGCAGTAAAATAAGAATATGTTGCATCAATTGAATACGTGTCAATCTCAATAACTGTTATATCTCCATTTGAAGTAATGCTATAATTTTTTTGAATTTCAAATCGTGTATTTGTAATACCTTCATCAATAAAATCACCATTACTAGTCGTTCTTTTTGTGGTAACTAGTACAACACCATTTGCAGCTCTAGAACCGTAAATACTTGTAGCACTTGCATCTTTTAAAATATTAATATTAGAAATACTGTTTTGGTCTAGCTGATTAAAGTCTTTTGCGTCCATTGGAACTCCATCAACAATATATAGAGGATCTTTATCTTTTTTAACCGAATTATTACCTCGTATTCTTGTACTTGCATAACCAGTAACTACTATTTCATCAAGTTGAGCAACATCTTCTTGCATTGAAACATTAATCGTGCTTGAATGTATTGGTAAGACTTCGCTCTGCATACCTACATATGAATATTCAACAGCATTGCTTTCTCCTGTAACCCTCAACATGTAGTTTCCGTCAAAATCAGTTTGAGTACCATTTGTAGTACCTTGTTCAATAACACTAACTCCTGGAAGTGGTAAACCATCTGAAGAAGAAGTTATGGTACCTGAAATAGTCTTTACCATTGGGTTGTACTTGTAATTATAATTTTTTGTTGCACGTTGATTTTGATAATTACTATAAGGACTTATAAAATTTAAAAATTTAGTGTTTACATCTGGTTTTAAATTGTTTGTTGTTGGGTCACTGGTAGAAAGTGTAAGTTTTACATCATCCCAATCAATACCAGTTGTTTGATATACATGAGCCTTATATTGCAGGTTAATTGGCGCATCAATTTTCTCAGCTTTTAAATCGTAAATAGGGAACCATCCTGCGTTTGTTACATTGTATTTAATTATCAAATTTAGTTTTTCTGTTACTGCTGAGTTGAGTTTTAAACTAATTTCACCTGTTTGCACTTTATCATCTACATTAAGCTCTTGTAATTGCTTTTGAATTAATAAAATTGACGCATTGTATTCTTTTTTTTGTTTTTCAGATTTATAAATAAGCGCATTTATCTCTGTAATACGAGTTCGATAGTAATTAGCAAAAGCCTTAACTTTTTCCAAACTTACTGTTTCAGTATCACTACTTAATTTTCGGTTATTTTGAATTATAAAAAGTTCTTCGTTATACCCAGAAATCAATTGGTCTTCTATTTGAATTTTATCATACAATACATCTTTTTGGGTTTGTAATGAATCTATCGTCTTGGTATAATTTTTTTTGGTTAAATAATTGATGCCATAATTAATAGAAAGTACAGAGGCTTGTTTTAGTCCAGAAACTTGAATGCTACTCTCTTGAATATTAGGTGAGAGATTATCCAAAACAAATTCGGTTGTACCAACAGGAAGACTAACAGTAGTTGTTCGTGTTATTTGTGCTCCATTTAAGTACACTGTGACTTCTTTAATAGTGGAAGACGTATTTTTCTTGTTAGCATAGCCAAGAGTTGAAACTATAAAGAATAATAGTAGAATGTTTTTCATGATTGTAGATGATTTAGTTTTGTTAAGTAAAACTATTACCACACCACGAAAATTAAAACCTCTATTGAGTTTAAGGCTTCTTTCTTTGAGTATAATCCTATTTTGAGTTAGTTAACAAACAGATAATTAAACTTATGCAGTTCATAGACATTATTTACAATTATGCCTTTTTGAACAAATTTTTTAGGCTTTATATCGATATTTTTATGCTCCCTAACACGTAACGTATACATTTACAATATTAAAATAATGTGCTATAAATCAAACTTTTATAATTGATTCCCTTTAGTTATTAAAGTAATTTTTAGAGTTAAATTAGTTTTTAATTAGTTGTTAATTGTTAGAAAAAGCCCACTTGATTAAGTGGGCTTTTTTTTATTTTAAAAATTTAGATTGTAACTCTGGAGTAGGTATCATGCAAGCCTCTTGTTTGCCATACCATTTGTAACGGTTTTTGGCAATAAAATCGTAAACCCAATTACGAATAAACGTAGGAACGATTAAAAACACAGCCATCAAGTTTCTAGGAAAACCCAATTGAGATGCTATTTTTAAAGCAGCAGTAGATTTGTAATACAGTCCTTTTTCGTGTGAAAACAATAAAATAGAATCTATCTTAGACGTATCTATATTAAAATCCTTTATGATTTCTTGTCCTGTATTGTTTTGCAATGCAGTAAACATAAACGTATTGTGTTTATCATGTTTAATAACATATTGAACGGAACTATTGCAAAGGTTGCAAACACCATCAAAAAGAATTAATTGTTTATGTTCTGGTAAGTTGTATTTCACAATACAAAAGTACAATATCTTACAGTAGTGAATTTAAAAAATTGAGTTAAATCACTCTATGTTCCAAAAGTCAGTTCGAGTGATTTTTTGAAAAAATTGTATCGAGAACTTCTTTAAACGTAAAATCCTTATTCTCGATACATACCAACACTAAGTGTTGGCATACTCGAATTGACAGTATTTTATTATTTCTTAGCTTCTACCAACTCCAATAAGTCCAAACTTACATTGGTAGTAAACATACCATAGTTAACGGTTGCTTTCCCTTTTTCAATAGTATCAATACTACCAATAGCACGACCATCTTCCATACGAACTCTATCGCCAACTTTTAAAACAGGTTTTGGTTTTTCAACCACAACTTCCTTTTTCTTAGCTGCTTTTTTCTTTTGTCGTATAACGTTTACTTTCTTTTCAACTTCCTTTTTAACTTGCTGTTCTTTGTTCTTTTCAGCACGTTTTTGCTTTGCTGAAATCTTCTTGCGCTTAGAATTTTCTATCTGTACAAGCTTAAAAAGTTCGTCCATAAGTTGACGTTTACGCTTGTTTTCAAAATAACCTTCAGCAAGTTCGTTTACCTTTTGTCCTAAATAAATCAAGCGCTGGTTACTATCATATAACTCTTGATAGTTCTCTAGTTTCTTTTGAACTCTAGCATTGATTTCTTCTAGCTTATCAGCTTCATTTTGCTTTTTCTGTTCGTTTTCTTTTAATGAACGCTCTGTCTTTTCAAGTTTACTACGTTCTTTTTGAAGCTTAGCAATGGTTCGGTCAAAACGTACTTTACCACGTTCAATTTTTTTTTTAGCTCTGTTGATTAAACTATACGGAATTCCGTTTTTTTGCGCTACTTCAAACGTAAAACTACTTCCTGCTTGACCTAAAACCAGTTTAAACATCGGTTCCAGAGTTTTTTCATCAAACAGCATATTGGCATTTTGCATAAACGGTAATTCGTTTGCCAAAATTTTTAGGTTAGAGTAGTGTGTTGTAATAATTCCGTAGGCTTCTCTATGGTAAAACTCTTCCAAAAAGGTTTCAGCTAAAGCGCCACCAAGTTCAGGATCACTTCCTGTACCAAACTCATCAATTAAAAACAAGGTGTTTTTATTGCACTTTCTTAAAAAGTAATTCATTTGTTTTAAGCGATAGCTATAGGTACTCAAATGATTTTCAATAGATTGATTATCACCAATATCAGTAAGAATTCTATCAAACAAACACACATCACTTTTTTCATGAACAGGAATAAGCATCCCGCTTTGCAGCATAACTTGAAGCAGTCCTATGGTTTTTAAAGTGATACTTTTTCCACCAGCATTTGGACCTGAAATAACAATAATCCTGTTTTCAGGTTGCAGTTCTATAGATTGCGGAAAAGTCTTTAAACCTTCCTTTTTATTAGATAAATAGAGTAGTGGATGGTACGCGTTTTTAGCAATATAGGTTTTATTGGTATTGATATTTGGCAACAACGCATTGGTACTTTGTGCATATTTTGCTTTAGCAGCAACCACATCAATTTTAGTTAAAAAGGTTTGGTATTGCTCCAAAAGTTGAACGTAAGGTCGTGTAGCTTCAGTAAGTGCTTTTAGTATTTTTTCAACTTCTTCTTGTTCTTCAAACTCAAGGTTGTTGAGCTCTCTGGTATGTTGAAACGTTGCTTCAGGTTGCATGTAAATAATACTTCCTGTTTTGCTGTTACCAAGAATACTACCTTTTACTTTACGTCGGTACATAGCTTTAACAGCAAGTACACGTTTGTTTTCAATAACGGTTTCCCTGATATCATCTAGATAATCCAAAGCACTGTAACTGTTAAGCGCACTAGTAAAACTTTGGTTTATTTTTCCTCTTACATTGTTTATAGATTGCCTAATGGTGTAGAGCTCTTGTGATGCTTTATCTTTTACATCACCAAATCGATCAACAATTACATTGATTTGGTTGATTAACTCTTTAGTAACTTCAATGTGGGACGCATGAGTGGATAAAGTAGGATAATACTCTTCAAACTTCTTTAAAAACGTGATAATCTCATTACAAACGGTTGAAATGGATACAATTTTTTTAAAGCTAAGGGTTTCCAAAACCGAACCTTCAATGTTTAAGAATTGTAGTTCTCTGGTGATAGGTTCAAATCCATGATTAGGAATTCTGTTTTCGTTTTCAAAAGACGCCAGATATTCATTGGTCATGTGTAGCTCTTGCATTAATGCGTTACGATTACTAACAGGAGTAATTGCAAGACATTGGGTTTTACCTAAGTTGGTAATGCAATACTCTGAAACCTGTTGCAACACAACATGAAACTCTAAATCTTGTAATGTCTTTTTATGAATGTTAACCATACTATTTGCTGCGACAGCAAGAAGCTTATTTATATGTAGTGAAACCTAATTTTTTAAAAGGAGTACAAACTTACATAATACAATTGAACTATGGAATTTTTTGGAGTTGCGCTTAACGCTGCGCTATGCGTAGTGTGGTTTTGGATTTTAAAAATAGTGAATTTATTCACAAATTTTTAAAAATACAGGTTAAACCACATCAAATTGCGTATAGCTATTGTTCTTGCACGTTTTCACTCGAAGTGCGGTTAAAGTCGATGTTATTTGATATACCTAGGAGCAATTTGGCATAGCGCAGCGTTCAAGCACATTTCCAATGGGGCGAGAATTGCGAAGCAATGTAGCAACATTGGTCGGCTTTAGCCGAATGTGCTTGAACGGTTTGTATATGGAAAGTTGCGTGTTTGCGTGCGAGGATTTTCCGAAGGAAAATCAGACGTAACAAACGTGCAACGACCTTTGTTTTAGCACAACATCAGCAATTTTTTATATACGGTGTTGGCAGTAGGTTTTATTCATTCAATAATCTGTTTTTTAAGAAATCATTTTCAAATTCTATGATTGTCTTTTCTCTATTTTTCATATGAGCTAAAACACTAATTAGTGGTAAATCTTTATACATATAATTCAAATAAGCGAATTTCTTCCCTTCGCGATTTAGAACATAGTCCGTGTTTAATACTGTATTCACTCGTTCTGCTAAATTCTTATCAGTTATCAATTTCAAGATTTCCGTTCTATATTTTTCCAGTTTAGAAATAAATTCAGTTCCCTGTTGATTGTATTTTTCTCCATCAAAGAAAAACTCGTTTATATATTCTTTTTTCGAAAATTCGCCATCGTAATTCGATGGTTGTTCTATTTTCGGATTATTAATTAATTCAGAGTAAATATTATCTAAATACTTTAAGTATTCAGATGTCAAACTATCGTACGAATGTGCTAATTGATTATTTGTCAGCTTTTCATTTGCTAGATTTTCCGCAATTTGAGTCTTTAGCATTTCGCTCGATTGAACGAATTCTTCAATTAATAATCCATACATAGAATATGGTTCACTCTTATGTTCACAAGAAGACGCAATTACCAATAATAATAGAAATGTTATTTTTCTCATAGATGTTTGTTCAACTTACTGCCAACTTCATAAAATATGATTGCTTAGCGAAGTTAAAGTTTTCAATGTTAGAAATCAAGGTATTACCTGTGTTTGTGAATTTATTTAGTGCACAAATTGTTAGTAACTAATAGTTGTGTTTTTAGAAGTAGGCGAGAACAAGTGATTACTTATAGCCATTGTTGTAAGTAGTTTTTATTCCTTAAACTCACTAATCCAATCGTTTGCAAATTTAATGAAATCGCCTATTGGCATTTCCTCAATTTCGTCTTCAGTATAAGTTGCAGATAAGTTAGTGTTCAAATCATCAATAAATTGGTTATAAGCAATCCAAATTACACTTTGACCGACAATTGTTTCTTCTGTAAAATTTGCCGAAAACCAATTTCTAACTTTTGTGATTAATGTTTTTGGGTCGTCATTATGATTTTCAATATCTTGTCCTGCTATATCCGAAATTACTTTTTGATAATGAAATCTTTCAGTTTCTAGAATTAAGATTCTTTTTGTTTTTAGCTTTCTACTTCCATACTCTAAAGCTCCAATATCTAATCCTAATTCGTAAGGCATATTGAATCTAGGCAATTCTCCAACAGCCATAGCTTTACTCCTTGATAAATCGTGAATTCCGAATTTACAAGTTTTTATTAAATTTTTAATCTGATTGACACGAATCGCTGAAGAAGATAAAGTTTGAGATAATTTTGGTGAAAAACCTAAATAGATTAATTCAAAAACTAAAGCTTTGAGAAGAGGTTTGAAATCGTTATCAAAAGGACAATTTATAAAAACATTTTGTTCAAATGCCATAAAGAAGTTTAATTATTTAGCTAGAGAAACTCGTTCTTCAATTTCTCCAGTTTTTTTATGAATTATAATTTCTCCTTCAATTTTGTCAGCTGTCTCTCTTGCAAATTCGATAGCGCCAACTTTTGTGGCAAACACTCTTGTTGCTCTGGTATTTCCATCAGCAACTACAGTCCACTTTTGACCATCGCCAGTTATCACGTGGTATTTGCGTGAATTAACTGGTCTGGCTGACACGGCTACTCTTGTGCCAAGTTTTTTTGTATATATTCTTTTCTTTGACATATTTAAATATACAATTTTGTTTTAAACAATTCTCTTTATTAGTGGTATTTTTTTCAAATTACTTACAACTTTATAAGATATGGATTGTTTTAATTATCTATATCTACCGTTAAGCGAAGTTAAAGTTTTCAATTTTAGTAATCAAGGTATTACATGCGTTTATAAAACTATTTAATGCACAAATTGTTAGTAACTAATAGTTGTGTTTTTCAGAAGTAGTCGAATCAGCCGTAATTGCAGTTATACATTGTTGGCAATAGTTATTTTTCCAATTTATTAGTTGTGGCTACTTCTCTGTGTAATTTCCATTTTCCATCGCTCTTGTCCTTTTTTAGTATGGCCAAGAAAGTATCCTCAATTTCTATCGGTTCACCTTGTTCATTGGTATAATAAACAGAGCTTGTTCCAAAGTCATACGCTATACTATCACTTACAATAATTGTTTCTTTAGGTTTCATAATCAAACTGTCGTAACTAAAAGAGCCCACAGGTTCATTTCGTAGACGTTTATATTCTTCCCAAGTCCCACAAATAGGTGTTAATGATATGATATCTTTAGTACCATAATTCCTTAAATCAGCATAGCGTTTTTCTTTAATTGCCAATTGAAAGCCTGCGCGAGTTTCCTCAATCGATGCTAATTCGGCTTGAATATCTATTTTGGTTTCATCCATCGATTTTATTTCCGTTTGCTTGTTTTTTTCGTTACAAGAAATAAGAAATATTGTCACTAAAAGAAGTGTTAAATTTTTCATTTTATTTTGGATTTACGGTTACTTTCTAATTATTGCCAACTTTATAAGATATGAATTATTTTAATTATCTATATCTACTGTTAAGCGAAGTTAGTGTTTTAAACATTAGTAATCAAGGCATTACATGCGTTTGTAAAATTATTTAATGCACAAATTGTTAGTAACTAATAGTTGTGTTTTTAAGAAGTAGACGAGAACAAGTGATTACTTATAGTTATAGTTCGTTTTTTATTTTAGGTATTCTAATGTGTTTACCATTTCAAATTTTGGGCTTCTTTTCATAAATTCTCTTAAAAAAGCAGTATGAGCAGTTCCCATAATTATAAATACTCTATCATTTTTTGTCATTGGAATTCTGTTTAGGTTAGAATATATTTTCATATTTCTATGATAGAAGATAGCTGCATTATCAGTACCTTCAAATCCATCCTCTATTCCTACATAGAGTAGTTTATCTGCATTCGTATTTATTGAATAATCAAGATGCAAGGGTTCATTAATTAATTTTAATTTCTCAAGTAATGACAGTTTATCATATTTTTTTTCTCGTTTAGCCATTTCGGGATAATCTTTAAATGGCTCATTTGTTAATTGTAAATATGTTTTTGAATCAATGTTGTTTTTATATTCTGGACTGTTTTCAATAAAATCTCCAACACTATAATTATATCCCATATGATTATCTATTCCATATATTTTTTTTACATCACTCAATCTGCCAACATCAAAACCAATCATACTACTTTCGCCATATTTAGTATTTAATGTCGAAGGATTATCTAAAAAATCTTGGTAGGCTTTATTAATCTCAGTATTAAATTTTGGTAGGTTTTCAACACATATTATTGTAGGTTTAAATTGAGCTAACATTTTTGAAATTTCTCTAATTTCTTTTTGTGCTTCTTCACTATGTTCGTCGAATTCTGTTTTGTTAGCATCAGGTGTAAAACCAAAGTGAAATGTTCCAAAGTTTAAAACTTTAATTTTATCATTTTTTAGTTCAGTTTGTTCTTCTATTTTTAATTCATTCGGTTTATTTTTTGTATTACAGCTAAAACATAAAATACATAACAGTAGAAAGGTTTGTTTCATTTTTAAGATTTTGTTTTTAAATGGGCTACAACTTTATAAGATATGGGTTGTTTTAATAATCCTCATGTTGCTAATTTATACTTTTAAATTATTGAAAGCTAGAATTGTAGGTACATAATTTATTTTCTATAAATATATGTAGAAGAGTAGTGGGATGGCTTTGTTTTATGATAGAAAACTTATTTAGTTTTATTGAAATTATCAGAAGTTGTCAGGAACAAACAAGTTTTTATAGTTATTGTTGTAACACTTTTTTTTATTTGTTAATCAGTCTTTTAATATCTTTCTCGATTTGGTCGGAAAATCCGTGATATTCTTCTTGAATAATCCCATTTTGGTCAACTAAAAAATACCTTGGCCAACTATTTATATTAAAGGTTTTATTTAGTTCTTTGTTTCCAATTAAATTTAAAAAAGTTGTTTCTTTTCTCGTTACTAATTTTCTTGCATTTTCGATATCCTGTGAAACAATTCCTATTACATTTAAATCGTTTTCATACTTGTTTTTAATTTCCTCTACTTTTGGAAATGACTTGATACACCAACCACACCATACTTCCCAAAAATCAATTAGTGTTAATTTATCCGTATCAATATTTACTTTATTTTTCTCATCAAACAAGTCGGTTAAAATGAGTTCTGGTAATGCCTTTTTTAATAGAGGATTTGGTTTAGGTTCTTCTTCTATTATTTGTTCATATTCATTTAATTCTTCAATGTACAAATTAACACTTTTATCGATGTTTTCATTTATTTTGATATTATCAAACATAAATTCAACAGTTTGCTTGTTTCCGAAATCAGGTTGAGATGAATTAACCACCTTTTTAGGTAGGAAGTTGTTTTTACTTAATTCAACAGTTTTAGTTTTATCTGTGATTTTGTTTTTTAAATCATCTTCAAATGTATATGTGAGAATATAAGTACTGTCAGTTTTAGAAAATACAACGCTTTTATATACAGAATCCAATTTAAAAAAGTCGCGATAAATCATTTGTCCTCCTGGACTTCCTAGAAAGTGTAATCCGGTTTTTTCTTGTTCAAATTTTCTTTTACTATTTGAAATTTTAAATCCAATTCCATCTTTATAAATTGATGACTTATTAATGTCATTTCTTATTCCATAAAATGAAAATCCGAAGACCGTATCAGTAGTTTCTTTCTCAAGAACTGCAAAACCTTTGTTATTCCAAACATTACCATCAGAAAATATCATTACATTTTGCACATCATATTGAACTTCGTCAATATTTTCAATTGTTTCGTTAAACTTGTCAGTTATATATTGAACGTTAATTTCCTTTTCTTTTTTACAACTTGTAACGATAATTGTAATTAATAAAATGATGGTGATTTTTTTCATAAGATTTTGCAATGTTACTAACTAACGTTAAAATATATCGATTATTTTAATCATTCATACAGTGGTATTTATATAATTAAACAATTGAAAAACAGACTATATGGCATATAGTTGTATTTCCTGTAAATAAATGTAATAGAGTAGTGGGATGGCTTTGTTTTTAATTAGACTCCAGTTCAATACTATGTGTGGCAAATCCGCTTCCAGTATTATTTTCAGCCATTCCTTTTATTACACCATTTCCTGAAAAGTCAGTATTAAATTTAATTAAAGCAATCGATTTGGCAATTAAGCCATTAGTTGAATTTTCAATATTCAAAATTTCCATATTACCAGATTCTATAGTCCATATAAATTCGGTGTCAATAGGGTTGTCGTTTTTTGAGTAAAAAGTTGTTACAAATTTTATGATTTCATTAGGTAAAGCAAAATCAGTTCCATCTACACATATTGATGCTAATGTGTTTGTTTCTATTGCTATTTCACAATCGGTTACATCTTTTAAGTTTCCAATTGTAGGTTCGATATCATCATCATTTGAACAAGATGTTGCAATTACGACAAGAACAAGTAATACTGAATAGATAGTTTGTTTATTCATAATATTTCATTTTTTAGTTAATGTGTTTTCTTAATAGTCTCTACAAATCTTAAAAGGTTGCTTCAAAATATCTTAATTTCTTTCGGTTTGGTTTCTGAACGTAGTTATATTTCATGAAAATAAATTTAGTAGAGTAGTAGGATAGCTTTATTTTTGTGGTACACGCAATACATTATGGACGTTAATATACACCCAAGCTGGAAACCTTATTTACAAGAAGAATTTAGCAAACCGTATTTTTCTGAGTTGGTTAGTTTTGTAAAAGATGCTTACGCTACAAGTACGTGTTATCCTCCTGCTAAGCAAATATTTTCTGCATTTGAGCATTGTACTTTTAACGAAGTGAAAGTAGTTATTATAGGTCAAGACCCTTATCATGGTCCAGGACAAGCTAACGGGTTGTGTTTTTCGGTTAACGATGGTATTCCGCATCCTCCATCATTAATTAATATTTTTAAAGAAATTGAAACGGATGTCAATACGCCTTATCCTAAAAGTGGTAATCTTGAACGTTGGGCAAAACAAGGTGTGCTGCTTTTAAATGCGACTTTAACAGTTAAAGCACATACAGCAGGAAGTCATCAAAAAAAAGGTTGGGAAACGTTTACTGATGCTGTAATACAAAGCATAAGTAAAGAAAAAGAGAATGTGGTTTTTTTACTTTGGGGAGGGTTTGCTAAAAAGAAAGCGTCGCTAATTGATAAGACCAAGCATCATATACTTACATCAGGACATCCTTCGCCATTAAGCGCTAATAGAGGGTATTGGTTTGGTAACAAACACTTTAGTAAAACTAACTCCCTGTTGGAGCAAGTTGGGTTTGTTCCAATTGTTTGGTAACCACTTTTGGCTCTCTAAAGTCTCTAACAACTTTTCTTTTAGATTGTGCTTTTTTAGTCGTTTTGTTGCAGCTAAAGAATAGCAATAAGAAGTTAACAGCAACTAGAAAAAATAGCAATAAAGTAATTTTCATAATCATAGAATCAACGGTTTAGTCAAGCATTTAACTTGGTTTGGGTATGGGCAAATGTAAGTAAAATTTTAATATATAGAAAGTTACGTACAAAAAATGCCAAAAAATAACACTTAAGTAATATAAGTTTAACCTTTAACTATATAACAAGTTTAGTAGCGATTTCCCTACTACAATTTGTAAACTATTTCTGGATATTGAAGTTTTTTATCGATAATATTCAATTCAAACAGCTTGTTTTGAACATTAGTTATTGTTGATTTGTCTATGTTTTCTTGAGACCATTCGGTTAAATTTAACCATTCTTGTACGTCTTCAAGTTTTTGGTCGTATCTGTTGGAAATGGTTTTATCAATACTAGGTATGCTCTTAAAATCAGAAGTTGTGTTGTTTATAATGTCCAAGATGGTATTTAACTCCTCTAGATTATTCTCAATAAATTCATCTCTTACTGCTATTACAAAACAAGGCCAAGGTGTTGGGCAATTATCTACACGTCTAAACACACCTTTATCCACTATGGGTTTAGTGGTAAATTTTTCCCACATAAAGTAATCTGCTTTACCGTCTACCAAACCTTCAACAGCACCATCAAGATTTTTAACGACCTCAAAATTAAGATCTTCTTCTAAATTCCAATCGTTGTTTTGTGCATTGATATAAGCCATTAAGTGCGACCCAGAACCATATCTGCTAATTGCTGCTTTTGTACCTTTTAAATCGTTAATAGATGTGTATTTAGAATCATTAGCTACGTGGATTCCCCAAATTAAAGGCGATTGCACAAACACCTGAACTATTTTACTTGGATTGCCTTCAACAATATCTTTAACAATACCTTCAGTTAAAATAACTGCCATATCAATATCACCATTACGAAGTGCTTTACACATTGAACCTGTACCACCATAATAGTCTTTCCAACGTAGGTTAATCCCTTCGTCTTTGTATTCACCATTTTTTAAAGTTAAATACCAAGCAAGGTTAAAATGCTCTGGTACACCTCCAATTTTTACGTTCTTCATATTCAATCTGTAAGTTTGTTAAGCGTGTAAAGAATTAAATCGTCTACAATTGCTTTTGGGTCTTCACTAAACGTTCCTGATGCTCTGTTTGCTATTATAGCATTCATGGATAATGCTTTATGACCTAATAATTTTGCTAAACCGTAAATTCCTGCGGTTTCCATTTCAAGGTTAGTAATGGTTTTTCCTTGGTAATTAAACGATGCTAATTTATCATTTAATTTTGGGTCTTGAACAGGCAACCTTAGCACACGTCCTTGTGGTCCATAAAATCCAACATTGGTTGCTGTAAACCCTTGTGCTGTTTGTGATGAGCTTAGTTTGTTATAAAGCGTTTGGTCACAAGACACAATGTAAGGTCTTGATTTATGTTTAAACCAATCTAAATGTTGTATTAATGCTTCAGAAATTTCAGGATATTGCACATGTTCGCTTTCGTAAAAATGTAATAAACTGTCAAAACCTGCTGCATATTCGCTTATTAAAAACGAATCAGTAGGAATTTCTTTTTGGATAGAACCAGAAGTTCCTATTCTAACAATATTTAACGAAGTAAGTTTTTGTTTTACTTCGCGTTTATCAAAATCGATATTTACCAAAGCATCTAGCTCGTTAAATACAATATCAATATTATCAGTTCCAATTCCTGTTGAAATTACTGTAATACGTTTGTTTTTATAAGTTCCTGTTTGGGTGTGAAACTCTCGTTTTTTAGTTTGAAATTCAATAGTGTCAAAATGTTTAGTAACACTGTCAACTCTATCAGGATCACCAACAGTAATAATAGTATCAGAAATATGTTCTGGTCGTAAATTTAAATGGTAAATACTACCATCAGGATTTAAGATAAGTTCAGACGCTTTAATAGGCATTTATTGGTGTTTTAATAAGTTTGTTTTGTTGTTTACTAAACTGAAAATCCAATCTATTTACTCCACCATAGTAAATGTTATTGTTTATTTCAGATGAATAATTAGTAGTATTTAATAAGGCTTCATGACCTTTTCTGTTTAAAGAAATATGTTGTTCTTCTTCGTTGAAGAATATGGAAAGTTTATCAATTAATCGGTTAATTTGAATATCTCCAAACCCAAAATAACCTTGATAATTTAAGGTGTAACCCAAAAGATGATGTCTAGATTTTATATCATTATCTCTAACAATAGCTAAAATATTATGCTCTAAAACACTCAGGCCACTTTTTGAATCAGGAAAACGCTCTAAATGCGCTTTTAAGCAATTGCTTAAATATTTAAACGATGATTTTTTGGTGATATAAGGCTTTAATAGGTTGTGGTCTTTACCACAATAGGTTTTCCATACAGTTGTAGCCAAATCTAAATCCTCTTCAGAAAGCTTTATTTTATTTTTATAGTGGTTTAAAAGCTGGCTTTGTGTAAGCTCTGGCAATCCTTTAAGGCTTTTTTCGCCTTCAATTCTACCAGAACACACTAAATACACAGGAAGATTAATTTGTTTTTGTTTGATTAAGCTTATTACAGCAACAAGGTTGATATGGCAGAATAAATCGTATTCAAACCAAAGGACAATTTCTTTGTAGGCATCAGCATTATTGAGCTTATTGATGTCTTCAAAGAATTTTTCATCATGAAAATCTAGATTATACACATCGTTAAAAAAGTCTTTTCTGATTTTTAAATACTCTTTAGCATCAATACGCTCAGTAGTTGGACCTTCGCAAAGCATTTCATCCCAAGTTAAAATATCACCTTGTATTGAGAGTTCTAATAACCTTTCGGTTAGGCTATCTCCATTTGTAATATGCAATGTTTCCATAATTATCCGCCTACACGTTTTACAGCAAATCCCTTGTCTTTAAGTATTTGCATTATTTTATCTCTATAGTCGCCTTGAATAATGATTTTATCATCTTTAAAACTTCCACCAACACTCAATTTGGTTTTAAGTTCTTTTGCAAGTGCTTTAAAATCTTCGGTAGCTCCTGTATAACCTTCTAAGATAGTAATAGGTTTACCTTTTCGCTTTTCGTATTTACAAATTATAGGATCGTCCTGCATCCATAGTCCATCTGCATCGTCATTGGTGTCATCAGACGCTTCTGGGACATGGTCTGGAAAAAGGTTTTTAAGCTGGTCTTGTAAGTCCATTTATTAATTTTCAGTACGCAGTTGCTGGTTATTTTTTAATTAAACCTAGTTCAACTAAACGCTCATGAAGGAATTCTCCAGCTGAGATATCATCATACAGTTTTGGATGGTCTTCGTCAATACAACTCTCCAATACATCTAATCTCATTTCACTTACAGGATGCATAAAAAATGGAATAGAATAACGTGATGTTCCCCAAAGTTCTTTTGGTGGATTGATAACTCTATGGATAGTAGATTTTAATTTGTTGTTAGTATGACGCGACAACATATCTCCAACATTAATCATTAATTCATCAGGCTCTGCAATGGCGTCAATCCATTCACCTTTATGATTTTGTACTTGTAGTCCTCGTCCTTGAGCTCCCATTAATAATGTAATAAGGTTAATATCACCATGAGCAGCAGCTCTAACAGCTTCTTTTGGCTCTTCTTTAATAGGAGGATAGTGGATAGGTCTTAAAATAGAATTTCCGTTGTGGATGTATTGGTCAAAATAGGTTTCTTCTAAATCTAAATGAAGTGCAAGCGCTCTTAAAACATATCTAGCTGTTTTTTCGAGCATTCTATAAGCTTCTTTACCAATTTCATTGAATTTAGGTAATTCTTCTACAGTCACATTGCTTGGATATTCTTCTTCAAGTTTCGGATTGTCTTCAACATATTGTCCAAAATGCCAAAACTCTTTTAAGTCACCTTCTTTTTTTCCTTTAGCACTTTCTTTACCAAAAGATACGTAACCTCTTTGGCCTCCAATTCCAGGAATTTCATATTTCTGTTTAGTGTCAACTGGTAAGTCAAAAAAGTTTTTTACTTCTTTATATAGGTTGTCAACTAGTTTATCATCTAAAAAATGACCTTTCAATGCTACAAAGCCTATTTCTTCATAAGCTTTACCAATTTCTTTAATAAATTTTTGTTTTCTATCAGGATCTCCAGAAATAAAATCTTCGAGATTTACACTAGGTATTGAATTCATTGTTTGTATTTTTAAGTAGTAATAATACAAAAATAACGAAAACATCGCTAAAATTTCACTTCTTTGATTGGTTGTTAAAAAAAATCCTGCTTAGATATAAATCTTTCAATTTTTAGTTACTTTTGAAATACGAATGAAAAATGACAAAATGCTAACTTCATCAAAAAGCAATATTACTTACGACAAAAAGAATTTAGACTCTAAAATACTTTTACAACTTTACGCTAACATGCTAAAACCACGCATGGTAGAAGAAAAAATGCTTATCCTTTTACGACAAGGTAAAATTTCAAAGTGGTTTTCAGGAATTGGACAAGAAGCTATTTCTGTTGGTGTTACAATGGCTCTTAACAAAGAAGAGTATATTTTACCAATGCATAGAAATTTAGGTGTATTTACAACCCGAAAAGTACCTTTAAACAGATTGTTTAGCCAATGGCAAGGTAAAGCCAATGGTTTTACTAAAGGAAGAGATAGGTCGTTTCACTTTGGAACGCAAGAGTATAATATTGTAGGGATGATTTCGCATTTAGGTCCTCAACTAGGAGTTGCAGATGGTATTGCACTTGCAAGCGTACTGAAACACAAAAACCAAGTAACAGCAGTATTTACTGGTGAAGGCGGAACTAGCGAAGGTGATTTTCATGAAGCTTTAAATGTAGCTTCTGTGTGGCACTTGCCTGTTATTTTTTGTATTGAAAATAATGGTTACGGACTTTCAACTCCAACAGACGAGCAATACAACTGTAAAGATTTAGCAGATAGAGGTAAAGGCTACGGAATGGAGTCGTTTATTATAGACGGAAACAATGTTGTTGATGTTTATAGTAAAATTTCAAAGCTAGCTGAAAGCATAAGAAAACGACCAAGACCAATTTTAGTTGAATTTAAAACCTTTAGAATGCGTGGTCATGAAGAAGCTAGTGGTACAAAGTATGTTCCTGAGCAATTAATGACTGAATGGGCTAAAAAAGATCCTGTACGAAATTTTGAAGTTTACTTAAAGGAACAAAAAATACTTACTGAAAAAGAGGACACTATTTTACGTGATAATATCCTTAACGAAATAAACGAAAACTTACAGTTAGCTTACGATGAAGAAGAGATTACTCCAAGCGCAACTAACGAGTTAAATGACTTGTTTAAACATTTTAATTATCAAGAAGTTATTCCAAATAGTAAAACTAATGAATTGCGATTTATTGATGCTATTTCTGAAGGTTTAAAACAGTCTATGCAACGCCATAAAGATTTAGTAATTATGGGGCAAGACATTGCTGAATATGGTGGTGTTTTTAAAATTACTGAAGGCTTCGTAAAAGAGTTTGGAAACGACAGAGTAAGAAATACGCCTATTTGTGAATCGGCAATTGTTGAAGCAGGAATGGGACTGTCTATTGCAGGAATGAAAGCAGTTGTAGAGATGCAGTTTGCTGATTTTGTTAGTTCTGGATTTAACCCAATAGTTAATTATTTGGCTAAATCATATTACCGTTGGAACCAAAATGCCGATGTTGTTGTAAGAATGCCTTGTGGCGCTGGTGTTGCCGCTGGTCCTTTCCACTCGCAAACCAATGAAGCTTGGTTTACAAAAACACCAGGTTTAAAAGTAGTATATCCAGCGTTTCCTTATGATGCCAAAGGTTTATTAGCTACAGCAATTAATGACCCAAATCCTGTGTTGTATTTTGAGCACAAAGCTTTATACAGAAGCATACGACAAGATGTTCCTAAAGATTACTACACACTACCATTTGGTAAAGCGTCATTGCTAAAAGAAGGAAATGCGGTAACCATAATTACTTATGGAGCAGGAGTACATTGGGCTTTAGAAACTCTAGATAAAAATCCTGATATAGAAGCAGATTTATTAGATTTAAGAACTTTACAGCCTTTAGATACTGAAGCTATATTTAATTCGGTTAGAAAAACAGGAAAAGCCATTATCTTACAAGAAGATTCGCTATTTGGTGGAATAGCAAGTGATATTTCAGCACTGATAATGGAAGAGTGTTTTGAGGCTTTAGATGCTCCTGTTAAACGAGTTGCGAGCTTAGAAACACCAATACCTTTTGTAAAGCAATTGGAAGATCAGTACTTAGCTAAAGGTAGATTCGAAACGGTTTTAAAAGAGTTGCTTGAGTATTAACATCCTTTTTGTTGTATCTTAGTCATTATGATGCAACAAAATACTTTTAAGTTATTCTGTGTTTTTTGTATGATTTTCTGTTTGTCTTGCAACGAAAAAGAAGTTGCTACTCACGAATGGAAAACACTCAAAGTAACAGCTACAGCTTATAATTCTTTTGAGTATCAAACCAATACCAATCCACATATTACTGCTTTTGGAGATAGCCTAAAACCAGGTTATAAATACATTGCTGTTTCAAGAGATTTGTTAGCTTTAGGGTTGGAGCACAATACACCTGTTACCATCAAAGGTCTTGACGGATTGTATCTTGTAAAAGACAAAATGAACCGTCGTTGGCGCAACAGGATTGATATTTACATGGGAACAGATGTAAAAGCTGCCAAAGAATGGGGACGAAAAAAAGTAACTATTAGCTATCAGGTTGAAATAGAAAAAGATTCTATCTCGTCACAGCCTCTGAAAGAATAAAAGGATACGCTTTTTTCACTGCTGCAATATCTTCATCAGTTACTGTTATTGCAGTTTTACCTAATACATCTTTTGTATACACTTCTCTTAATTCATAATAAGCTTTAGTAAGTTCATCTTGTACTGAAATGTAAAAGTTATAAGAGGTAAGCTTATCATTCTGCAAAGAAATTACAGCTTTTTTAGGGTTGTCAGATAAAAATGATAGTCCTTTTCCGTTGCAATACGTACAACTATCATTTCCATTATTATCTAAAAATGATTTAGCAATATCTTTTAGTTCTGGTAAGGTAACTAACTCATCTTCAACAAAGATTTCGTCTTTACTGTTTAAAACAATCCTTAAAATGTTTCGTTCGTTAATGGGTTCGCTGCATTCAGTGTTTGGCGGACAAGGCTTGGGCAATTTTCGGTTAATACCTTTATCCATTGATATGGTTGTGGTTACCAAAAAGAAAATTAATAGTAAAAATGCGATGTCTGCCATAGAACCAGCATTTACTTGTGGCGAATTGTGTCTTGAAGTTCTCATAATAAAAGGATTAGAAGTTTTACTAGTCCTCTCAAAAACAATAACATAAAGTTTTGTTAAAAAGAAAAACCAGCATGATCAAGATTCATACTGGTTTTTCTAACTCGCTAATTGATTGATGATTTCTTTTATCGTAACGTCTCCAAGTCGTCGTCGCTACTGTGTGTTGTGTCGATAATTTTTGATAAAGTTTTCATGATTGATTGATGGTTTTGATTGATGAAATTAAGACTGTTTGAATTAGCTTCTAAAACGTCTTTTACTGTTCCAAGAATTACTTCTTGTGTTCTCTAAAGTTCCGCTTAATTGATTTGTGTTTAAAGTTCTCATAATATTTTGTTTTAAATGATTGATGTTTATACCTAATAGACGAGCATTTTTAATTTTTGTTACAGTACTATGCATAACAAAGTAATAAATTAACAAATTTTAACGTTTAAACAAATAACTATCAAACGAATAGAGTAGAGGAGCTTAACTTAATGTAAACTAATTTTGTGAAAATCTTTTTAATAAATGTTGAAAGATTACTGCGTTATAACCTTATAAAACCTTAGTTTTGTACGAATTTTTTAAGAGGGAGATTTATTTATGTCTGAGACGCTACAAGCAGCAAAAGAACAAGAGAGTAAAAAACGGTTATACGATTATCAATTAAATGACTTAAATCGCATTTTTGATGTGATGGATAAGTCGCCAGATAACTATAATTTATTGTATCAATTGCCAACTGGTGGAGGAAAAACAGTAGTATTTTCTGAAATTGTGCGTCGCTACATTAAAAATCACAACAAAAAAGTAGTAATACTTACACATCGAATTGAGCTTTGTAAGCAAACCTCTAAAATGCTTTCTGGATTTAATGTTAAAAACAAAATCATTAACAGTAAAGTAAAAGATTTACCAGACCAAGACCAGTACAAGTGTTTTGTTGCAATGGTAGAAACTTTAAACAATAGACTTAATGATGACAAGCTAAAGCTTGAAGATATAGGTTTAGTAGTTATTGACGAGGCACATTACAATTCCTTTAGAAAGTTATTTAAGTTTTTTGATAAGTGCTTTATTCTTGGAGTAACAGCAACACCTTTAAGTTCTAATATTAAATTGCCAATGAAGGACAATTATCAAGAACTTATTGTTGGTGATGATATTGCGACACTTATTAAAAACGGATTTTTAGCAGATGCTGAAGTATATAATTATGATGTTGCCTTAAATACTTTAAAAATTGGTATTAATGGTGATTACACTGTAAAATCATCAGAAGCACTATATACTAATTCCATCATGCAGAGTAAATTGCTGCATGCTTACGAAGAAATGTCAAAAGGAAAAAAGACATTAATCTTTAATAACGGAATTAATACTTCTAAAGAAGTGTATTATGTGTTTAAAAGAGCTGGTTACAATGTTCGACACCTAGATAATACAAATACTAAGCAAGAACGTAAAGAGATTTTAAAGTGGTTTAAAAACACACCTGACGGAATTTTAACTTCGGTAAGTATCTTAACCACAGGGTTTGATGAACCTTCAGTTGAAACAGTAATTTTAAATAGAGCAACACGTTCGTTGACACTTTATTTTCAAATGATTGGTCGTGGTTCTCGTATTTTTGGAGATAAAAAAACATTCATGGTTTTAGATTTAGGTAACAATGCCATTAGGTTTGGACCATGGAATCAACCTGTTGATTGGCAACACATTTTTAAATATCCAGACCTATATTTAGAAAATATTAGAAACGACGAAGATATCGAGCGAGATTTTGTTTACGTCATGCCAGATGTAGTAAAAGCTCGTTTTAAAGGTGCTAAAATGACTGACTTTGACATTAAACAAGTGTATAAAGAAGTTATTCAAGAAGGTCAAAAATCTATTGTTGCTATTGAGCGTTCTATTGAGCAACATTCGCAAATGTGTATTGAAAGCAGTGAGGATGTTTTTGAAGCTAGAGCATTAACCAAGCTACTTCAAGACGATATTGCTTACCGCATAAAACAATACTCATATTGTATAATGAACAGCACGCAAAACTATAAAGATTGGCTAATGGAAGAGTACAACCGTAAGCTACGCTTAAGTTTTAATGGTAAGTTTTAACTCTTTTTTAAAATTTATCTTATTAAAAGTCGTTATTTTCGAAAATAGGTATAGTTTTTGATTTTTAGAGATAAACCCATTTATCATATGCCCAAAGTGAATCTTAAATTAGTAATAGCTTTATGTATGTTGTTCTCGTTTCAGCTTAATGCACAAGTTGATAACGAGAAGAAATCAATACCTATTCCTGCTGAAGAAACCAAGAAAAAAGATTCATTACCTCCTGATTTAAAGATAAAACCAAACGAGAAGGCATCCATTACCAAAGGCGAAAAGCACATTAGCGGAATTCCGTATAAAAGTAAAGTTGAAGTTAAAGAGTTGAAAAACGAGTTTTCAATGATTGACGACAATAAACTTTTAAATCCTGGAACCATTTTTGAAAAACGCTGGAACAAAACAGCAGTTGACCAAGCGATAAAACCAGCTTCAATGGATGATGTTTTTTTAGGTGATTTTAGGGTTAACGGAAAATTTGTAAACATCATTTGTCGAGACCACCAGTTTCCTGATGGAGACAGAGTAAGAGTTTATGTTAACGACGACATTATTATTCCAAGTTTAGTATTGACTTCTAATTATAAATCTTTTAATATTCCTCTAGTTGAAGGGTTTAACAAAGTCGTGTTCTTAGCCCTAAACCAAGGAGAATCTGGTCCAAATACTGCAGAATTTCAGGTTTATGATGATAAAGGTAATTTAGTGTCATCAAAACAATGGAACTTACTCACAGGCGTTAAAGCTACAATTGTTGTTACCAAAGAAGCTGAAGAGTAAACTTATACCAAACTATCCATTTCTTTAACTTCTCCATAGTTAAGTCCTTCAAGTGTTATAGCTCCAATTCTAACTCTAACTAATCGTAGCGTAGGAAAACCAACTGCAGCAGTCATCTTTCTTACTTGTCTAAATTTACCTTCTGTTATAGTTATTGAAACCCATGAGGTTTTACCATGCCTATCATCACGTATACTTTTACTACGTTCAGGAAAATCAGGGACTTCAATTAGTTTGTAAGCCTTACAGGGTTGGGTAGTATAAATGTCTTTTTTGTGACTCAAGTCGACACCTTTTTTAAGTTGCTCTAGCGCGTCGTTAGTAATATCTCCATCAACTTGTACATAATATTCTTTTTCAACAGCTGTACTAGTTATTGTATAACTAATTTGTCCATCAGTAGTTAAGAGTAACAACCCTTCTGAATCTTTATCTAATCTACCAACAGCCATGGTACCTTTAGGAAAATCATATAGTTCCCCTAAAAACTTTTTCTTCTGTTCATGTTTTGCATTACTCATAAACTGACTAAGGTAACCATACGGTTTAAATAACTTATAATGAAAATGTTTAACTCTATCCGAAGACATCTAATATTTTTTTTTAAAAACTTATTGCTGAAATCTATTAATAAATTTATAAGATTAAAACAGGTATTCGCTTTTATTTTTTATAAATTCACTAACCAAAAATTTAAAGTTATTTTCTTCATGAAAAAATCAACCATTTTAATGATTGTAGGCTTGAGTTTAGGCTTACAATTTACGCATGCCCAAAAGAACAAAAAAGAAGACAAACAGCCACTTGACGAAATTACTATAAGTGGATTAAAGTGGAGGAATATAGGACCTTCATTAACTTCTGGTAGAATATCAGATATTGCTGTAAATCCTAATAATCCTTTTGAATACTATGTAGCTTCATCTTCTGGTGGTGTATGGAAAACTACTAATGCTGGTAACCATTACACACCAATTTTTGATGGTCAAGGGTCTTATTCTATAGGTTGCGTGACCATTGATCCTAACAATACTAATGTGATTTGGGTTGGTACTGGAGAAAATAACAACCAAAGATCTGTATCTTATGGTGATGGTGTTTACAAGTCTATTGATGGAGGTCAAAGCTGGAAACACATGGGATTAAAAAACTCTGAACACATTGGTAAAATTATTGTGCATCCAGACGATTCTAACATTATTTACGTGGCTGCAATTGGTCCGCTTTGGAGTAAAGGAGGAGACAGAGGTTTGTACAAGTCTACCGATGGTGGTGAAAACTGGGAAGCTGTGCTTACTATTGACGAACATACAGGTGTTACCGATTTAGTAATGGACCCAAGAGATCCTGATGTGCTTTATGCAGCAACACTTCAAAGAAGAAGACACGTTTATACCTATGTTGGTGGTGGTCCAGGATCTGGATTACACAAAACTACAGATGGTGGAAAAACATGGCAAAAAGTTGAAAACGGATTACCTAAAACTGAATTAGGACGTATTGGTTTAGCTATTTCTCCTGCAAACCCTGAAATTATTTATGCCATTGTTGAAGCTGCAGAAGGAAAAAGCGGATTCTTTAAATCTACAAATCGAGGTGCAAGCTGGGAAAAGCAATCCAACCACGTTACAAGCGGAAACTATTATCAAGAAATTATAGCAGACCCAATAGAGGAGAACACAGTATACTCTATGGATACTTGGATGAGTGCAACTAGAGATGGAGGTAAAACCTTTAATATGGTTGGTGAAGTGACTAAGCACGTTGATAACCATAGTATTTGGATTGACCCTAACGATAACAAGCACTGGCTTGTAGGTTGTGATGGCGGAATTTACGAAACCTTTGATGCTGCCAACAACTGGGATTTTAAAGAAAATCTTCCTGTAACGCAATTTTACAAAGTAGCAGTTGATAATGCTGAACCTTTTTATAATGTGTATGGTGGTACTCAAGATAACTTTAGTCTTGGAGGACCATCAAGAGTAGTTACAGATCATGGTATTACAAATTTTGATTGGTTTATCACTAATGGAGGAGATGGTTTTGAATCTCAAATAGATCCTTACAATCCAGATTTAGTTTATGCGCAATCACAATATGGGTTTTTAGTACGATACGATAAAAAGAGTGGTGAAATTGTTGGTATTCAACCTAAAGAGCGTGAAAATGAAAATGCATACCGTTGGAATTGGGATGCTCCATTAGCAGTAAGCAAACATGCTAAAGGTCGTGTGTATTTTGCAGCTAATAAGGTGTTTAGATCTAACGACTATGGAAATAGCTGGGAAGTTTTAGGAGACGATTTAACACAACAAATTGACAGAAACACATTAAAAGTGTATGATAGAGTGGTGAGTATAGATGCAGTTGCTAAAAATGGTTCAACATCACCTTACGGAACTATTGTTGCCTTGTCAGAATCTCCAATTGATGAAAACCTTATTGCTATTGGAACTGATGATGGTCTAATCCAAATCACTGAAGATGGTGGTCGCACATGGCGAAAAGTATCTAACATCTCAGGAGCGCCAAAACAGTCTTATGTCAACAATGTGTATTTATCAAGACATGATGTAAATGTTATATATGCAGCATTCAATCATCATAAATATGGTGATTTTAAGCCTTATATATTTAGATCAAACGACAAAGGAAAAACATGGTTTAGCATAAGCAATAACTTACCAGAACGTGGTAGCGTGTATGCTATTGAAGAAGATCATGTTAACAGCAACTTGATTTTTTGTGGTACGGAGTTTTCAGCATATTTCTCTCCAGATGGTGGTAAACGTTGGAAAAAACTAGCTAACGGACTACCTACTATTGCTGTTAGAGATATTGCAATTCAAGAACGTGAAAACGATTTGGTACTTGGTACTTTTGGTCGTGGATTTTATGTGTTAGATGATTATTCGTCACTTAGAGAAGTAAAAAATAGCACACCAACTGAAACTGCTACCATTTACCCAATACGCGATGCTTATATGTGGGAAAAGAGTTTACCTTTAGGCTTACCAGGAAAAGCATTTCAAGGAGATAACTTTTTTAGCGCTCCAAACTTAGGTCCTGAAGTTATGATAACCTATTATTATAATGACGATTACAAATCTTTAGAAGACCAAAGAAAAGCGAAGGAGAAGAAGCTTATTGAGTCAAAAAGCAACACACCTTATCCTACATACAGCGAGTTAAAAGCTGAACGTGATGAAATGGAAGTACAGCTTGTATTCACTATTAAAGATGAAATGGGTAATGTAGTAAAGAAAGAGTTTGTAGCTCCAAGCAAAGGATTGCAACGTTTTCACTGGGATTTGAGATACACACTACAAGATCCTATTAATTTTAATAGTTCCGATTTTTACAATCCTTGGGCAAATAAAGACGAAGGTACTTTAGTAAAACCTGGTAATTATACTGTTGACATGCAACTATATAAAGATGGAGAAATGACTAGCTTAGTTAACCCTGTAACTTTTAAGGTTAAGCCTTTAAATAATACTATTTTACCTGCAGAAGACCGAGCGTCTAAAGTTGCTTTTCAAAAGCAGATTTCTCAATTGGAATCAGACTTAGGAACTTGCCAAAGTATGATGAGTGAAATGAACAACAAAATTAGATACATGAAGAAAGCTGTTAAACGTTCAGAATTACCATTTGCACAATTAACCGCTTCTATTAATGCTATAGAAAAGAACTTAGAAACGATTAGCACTAGCCTTTATGGAGATAGTGTAAAATCTAAGTTAGATATTGACCAGTTATTAAGTCCTGCAAACCGATTAGGAACCATAAGTTATGAGCAAAAGTATTCAACATCAACACCTACTGAAACTCACAAAACAAGCTATGCAAT
Source organism: Gaetbulibacter sp. PBL-D1 (assembly GCF_050509525.1). Taxonomy (NCBI): domain Bacteria; kingdom Pseudomonadati; phylum Bacteroidota; class Flavobacteriia; order Flavobacteriales; family Flavobacteriaceae; genus Gaetbulibacter; species Gaetbulibacter sp. PBL-D1. The sequence continues at coordinate 26,685 of NZ_JBNWKB010000003.1, forward strand.
TGCAAAAAAACAAATTGATGCTATAAAGAAACAGTTAGAAGTGATTTACAATGTTGATATTAAAAAACTTGAAGAGCAACTCATAAAATCAGGAGCTCCATATACTCCTGGTCGTGGTTACGAAAACGAAGACTAAAACTTAAATTTCAATGTCAGATAAAATCGTTACTGTTTCGCAAAAAGTAAACACTTCAATTGAACGTGTTTGGAAAGCAATAACACATAAAGACCAGATGAAAAACTGGTATTTTGAACTTGAAGAGTTTTTACCTGAAAAAGGGTTTAAATTTGAATTTATAGGTTATGGACACACAGGTGAGCAATTTAATCACCTGTGTGAAATTACCGAAGTTATTCCTTTAAAGAAGCTACAGTATAGTTGGGAATATAAAGGTTATGTAGGGAAGTCCTTTGTAACGTTTTATTTAGATGGCAATGCTAAATCTACTACTATTACTGTAACGCATGAAGGTATTGAAACGTTTCCTGATCATCCAGATTTTGAAAAATCTAATTTTACTGGAGGTTGGAAACACATTATTAAAGAATCTTTATATAACTATTTAACTAAATAAAGTTACCGAACACATTAAATGAGCCAACCTAAAAGCAAATTACTCATTGTATTGGCGTTCTTTTCTATATACGTCATTTGGGGATCTACCTATTTACTTAACAAAATTGCAGTAATGGAGTTACCACCATTTATGCTAGCATCAATTAGATTTACAGTTGCAGGCATCTTAATTTTTGGGATTGCAAAAACTATGGGTATCTCTATAAAAATAACCAAAAAGCAACTGCTTAATACAATGGTTGCTGGCTTTTTGTTTCTAACTTTTGGAAATGGAGTAGTGGTTTGGGCTTTAAAATATGTAGATAGTGGTTTTGCAGCTTTAGAAATATCAGCACAACCTTTGGTTATTCTTATTTTAATGAGAATTTTACAAGGCAAAAAAATACAACCTATGTCATTAATAGGTGTTGCTCTTGGTATTGTTGGTATTTACCTTTTAGTAAGTCAAAAACAAATTATAGCTAAAGAAAACTCCATATTAGGTATGATTATGATTTTTGCTTGTATGCTAAGTTGGGCTTATGGTAGTTTGTTTGTGGGTAAAGCCGATTTACCAAACAATTATTTTATCAATACAGGTTATCAAATGTTTACAGGAGGCATTATGCTTTTCATTGCTAGTTTAGCTTTTGGGGAAAGGTGGTCCACACCAGATGTTTGGAGTATTGATGTTCAAATATCTATGGTATTGCTTATTGTATTTGGAAGTATTGTTGCGTTTACCTCGTTTAATTATTTATTAAAAGCCGTATCTCCTGAAAAAGTAGCGACATCTACTTATGTCAACCCAATAGTTGCGTTGTTTTTAGGGTGGTATTTTTTAGATGAAGCGATCACAGTTCAATCAGTATTGGCAGCTGTAATATTGCTTACAGGAGTGTATTTTATCAATACCAAAAAGAAACTTGTTCTATTTTCTAGATTCAATAGAAAGCAAGTGTGATTAATAGCACACATTGTTATTAAGAGTTATGGTATTCAGTTCATTCCAAATGCTATCATCAAAAGACTTTGGTGAAAACCTAAAAAGGAGTAGAGTAGTATTCTTTTCTTTACAGTAATGCTCTTCTACAGTGACATTTAATGTCAATTTCACCTTCTATATGCCAAACAAAAGCATAGGACCAAAACGTAGGACTATCTTTAGTTCCCTAACCTTTCGGAAATTGAGCTTCTTCAAAACCTGAATATGGAATATCCTGAGCAAAACCAATAGGAAACTTAAATACTTCCTTAGCCCAAGTACTATCTGTTACCAAAAGATTTTGATGCGTTTCATCTTGAGCGCTAACTAGTGTAGTTATTAAAATTGCAAAGCATATTAGTAAATGTTTCATTTTGTTTCGGTAAGTTTTAGAGTATGATTTTTAACGGTATCGATATTATTCAAATAGTCTTCAATTGGTTGTATTACTGCAATATCTGGCAATACTCCAGTTGTGTCAGGTAGTGTTTTAACAGCAACTCTACTTGCTGTATTAGCGACATAGTATTGTAGTTTTGTGTTCTTCAATCGGCATACTGTTTGTCCTGCTGTACAAAGCTGATTAGAGCCTAATTCTTCTCCTACTATAGTTCCTAAGCTCAACTCTTTTGCTAAAGCCATAAAATGACCTGTTGTTGATTTTCCGTTTCCGTCAATCATAAAATACAAGTTGCCTTTAAACGTATTGGAAACTGGTTGGTGAATTTCATGTTCTGAGGAATGCATTGAGTTTACAAAGTATTTAAATGGTGCTTTCACTAAATGCTTCAATAAGTAAATACTAGACTCCGCAGAACCACCTCCATTTAAACGTAAGTCAATAATTAGATTTTCAATGTTTCTGGTTTCAATCTTTTTAAAACTAGAATCTATAAAATCCTTAAACTCCTGAAGGTTATTCCATGGGTAATAGTTAAACGAACTAATAGTCATAAGTGCAGTAGCTGTATCATCATAAAACTCTAAACACAAATTAGCTTCACATGGTGTAATTGAATTATCTCTGTAAGGCGCCTTAAAATCTTTTGCTTTGTTTAGTATAATTGGATTCTCATTGCCTTTAATAGTAATCGTATACGTTTTAGGAAAACTAAGTGCATACGGAATAAGTTCAGTAGACCAATTGTTAAAGAAATGCTTCTTGGTAGTCTCTGTATATCCTTGTGATTCAATGTGTTTATAGATGTCATTAACAAGTTTTGAAACTGTTATACCATTAATACTCAGTAGTTCATCTTTTGGTTTTACCATATCAGAATTGCTCATTGCATCTACCACATAGAGTTTATCGTTTACCCAACGTGTTTGCAATGGAAAAATAAGGCTAACATCCTTTAGCATTTCACTCTCTTGCCAAAATCCTCCCAATGTAGTATGTGAACAATTGATACTTGCTATAATCTCACTACAATGCCATATAAACTGACCATAAGTAGTTTGTGGTGTTATTAGTGACTTTTTTTGATTGATAATAGCCCAAAAGTCTTCTTTAGAAATAAACTTAAGTGCATTAGGATTAATCTCTATTAGTTTGTGTCCTAGTTGGTCTAAGTCTGCTTTATAGTCTTCAACCGAATACACCTTAACAAACTTTTCTTGTGGAGTAATCGGTTTCTTGTTTGGAAACTTAATGCGTTCAATCTGGTCTTCAGCATTAAAATTATCAGGATTCATAGCTAAAGACTTCTCGTAATTTTTTAGTGACAACTCCATATTTCCCTTTTTCATATAAGCTTCTCCTAAACTATCATATGCATTGGACGAATTAGGAAACTGAGATGCAATCAACTTAAATATTTCTAAAGCTGCATTTGTTTGATTATTCCATAAAAACCCATAACCATACATGGTTAGTTCATCTTCATTATCAAAATTATAAGCTGTAGGATTTTCCTCTTTTAGCTTTAGGTAAAGCGCTACTTGTTCTTCAATTGGCAAATGACCATTAGCTTTTAATTCTGCAGAAATGGAACGCTTTTCAGTATTATCATTAGTTGAAGCTTCAACTGTAACCATAGGTGTTGCAGTCTTATTGGTGTTACCACAACCTAGCAGAGAAGTGGCAACACCAAATAAAATAAGGATAAATGATTTTAGCATAATTATTTAGTAAAATAGTTCAACTTCAAACTCAATAGCATCAGAAATAGCATAATCCTTAATATCTATAATGCTTTTGGCACCATACATAATATTCCATTTTGTACGGTCAATCTTAAACTTAGTAACCAGCTTTCTGTTATTTCCCATCATGCTAAACTCGTTCTCCACTAAAGCTTCAAAACGTATAGACTCAGTAATGCCTTTGATAGTGAGATTTCCATCCATGTGTATTTTACCATTGTCCATATACTTTGCTTTGGTAATTACTAGAGTAGAAGTAGGGTACACTTCAACATCAAAAAAATCGTCATTCTTTAGATGGTCAACTAAGTTTTGACTAAACTCTCCATCGGTATTGATAATGGTATTCATATCCACTGTAAAGCGTCCACCAGTAATATAGCCTTTATCACTTTCTAGATAGCCATCTTTAAACTTAACTGTTCCATGATGACCTCCAAAACTAAACAGCATAGAACTATTCCAGTTTATGACACTCTGTTCAGTATCTATAGTAAAGTTGTTTTGTGCGTTAAGGGTTAAAATACTTGACACTAGTAATAATGCAATAACAATTCGTTTCATGATGATGTGATTTAAAATTCATCAGTAAAACTAGCAGGAGCAGTGTTTTTAAATGTCAAAAAAGTGTAAAAGAAGTGCAAATAGTTTCAAAAAGTAGATGGAGAGGGCAATTATCAATAATTCGGCAATGCATTATAGCGGTGATTTTTTCCTTTAATGGTTTTTGGTGTCCTTTTATCGTAAAATTATTACGTTCATAAGATTTTTATGTTTAAAGCGTGTTAGTGCGTTAATTTTGAAAGGATTAAAAGTATGATGTCCCATGAAAAATGTATTTACACTTTTGTTTTTAACGTTATTTGCAAGTACTGCTTTTGCACAAAACACACTATTAACCGCAAGTATTGCAGATGAAATTCCAACCAACTATAAAAAGCGTAGTCCTGTTTACGATTACACCGAAGTTAACTTAAACAATGTTGACACAATTCCAGGGTTTGACGCTACAACCAACAAACTTAAGCTTACAGGAACCATTTATTTAAGTGATGGTGTTACACCTGCAAAAGATGTTGTGTTGTACATTGAACATGCTGATGAAGCAGGAGAGTATGACATTAAAAAAGAACATGGTAAAAAGTATATTGAACATAGAGGTTGGGTAAAAACTGATGCAAACGGAACATATACTTTATACACTTTCATGCCTGGAGAAGCCATTATTCCTATAACACAACCTGAAAGACGAAGCCCAAAGCAAATCTTTCCTATTGTTAAAGTTCCAGGAGAAAAAGCCTATAACTTATCTGCGTTCATGTTTGACAATGACCCATTAATCACGAAAACCTGTCGTAAACGCTTAAAACGTAAAGGTATTGATTGTTTATTGACTACCACTCAAGAAGGCGATATGCTAGTTGCTACAAAAGATATTATATTAAAAGCAGATGCTGCTGCTTATTAGCAAATTGTTCTTTTTCAAAACTTAGTATTCTTATAGTAAAGACAAGTTGTTTGATTGATATTTTGTATTTTTAGTACTCACTAATAATCCATTGTATTATGAACGCAACAGTAGTTAAGGCTTATGGTTCAGAATCTCCTGAAGCCGATTTAAAACCTTTAAAAATAGATAGAAGAGAAATAACACCAACTGATGTTGAAATCGACATTTTGTATTGTGGTGTTTGTCATTCAGACCTCCATTTTGCTAAAAATGATTGGGGAATGACACAGTACCCAGTAGTACCTGGTCATGAAATAGTGGGAAAAGTAACCAAAGTAGGAGACAAGGTTAGCAATTATAAAGTAGGTGATTTGGTAGCTGTAGGTTGTTTGGTAGATTCTTGCAGAACCTGTAATAATTGTAAAAATGACTTAGAACAATACTGTCCTGAATGGGTTGGTACGTATGGAGGTTTTGACAAACACTTGCAAACCAATACACATGGAGGCTATTCAGAAACTATAGTTGTTGATGAAGCCTTTGTACTTAAGGTCCCTGAGAATTTAGACTTAGCAGGAATTGCTCCAGTATTGTGTGCAGGTATTACTACATGGTCACCTTTAAGACATTGGAATGTTGGTAAAGACAGTAAAGTAGCTGTTGTAGGGCTTGGTGGTTTGGGCCATATGGCTATTAAACTAGCACATGCTTTAGGTGCGCACGTTACATTATTTTCAAGGTCTACTAATAAAATAGAAGACGCTAAAAGTCTAGGAGCAGACCAGGTTGTTATTTCCACAGATGACGCTCAAATGCAAAGTGTTGCAGGTGCTTTTGATGTTATTATTGACACAGTTCCTTATGCACATGATTTAAACACATACATCAGTACACTTAATACCAATGGCACATTAGTAGTTGTTGGTTATTTAGGACCATTAGACCCAATGTTGGTAACCGTTCCAATGATTATGGGACGTAAATCGGTTGCTGGTTCTTTAATTGGTGGAATTGCAGAAACCCAAGAGTTACTGGATTTTTGTGGAAAGCATAATATTACTTCAGATGTTGAGGTGATTAACATCCAAGAGATAAATACTGCCTACGAGCGTATGCTAAAAGGCGATGTGAAGTATCGCTTTGTAATTGATATGAAATCTTTAAAGTCATAACACTGTAAATACAAGTATAAATCATAACCAGTTAGAGAATACCAACTAACGTTTTTTTTATTGTGTATCATTATTTCGTTACACAGAGTAGACTTTATAAAATTTTATTTTACATAATATAAATTATAAGACAATAGTAATATGTGTGAAATATATATGAGGCCGAGTTTAACATCGAAATTCTATTTCATATAATACTTAGTTATTCTCTTGTAAACTTTCCCATACTTTTGAAATCAACCATTTAGTTTCTCTTTTGTCAGCACCTGTTGAAAAACTAAATTCAATAATATTATTTTTATACTTGGCTAAAAAAGCTTTATCCCATTCTGCACTATTCTTATAAATTCGCTCCACAATTTCGACTTCATTTTCAATCAATAATTTAAATGTCTTTTGAAAATCTTCATTCAATTCTATTTCTTTAATAAAATCTTCTTTCTTTTTTAAAGACATATTTCTATAAATCTAATTCTAACTCATCATCAGTTCCTGGTAGCTCTAATGCTTTTACAGATTGTATAGCGTTTCCAGCTATTCCTTTAATTGAACCATACATATCAATTGTGTTGGTTACAACCTTTTCAATTTGCTTTTCTCTTTGTTTCCAAATTCTTTGCATTGAACGTTTCTCACTATCTAAATCTGATTTCATTTGTGTAAATCCTTCAACAATAGCTTCTATTTGCATTCTGAATGTACTACTTGTTAAATAGTCATAAAGCAAATCCATTTTATCTCCTTTATTTTCTTGAGTTATAACAGCATTATTTACCTGTATAATACCTTCTCTTAAAACAACACAAAGCCCTTTAAACTCTTCATAATTGCATATCCAAATACCATCTTTTAATCCCATTCTATCCATATCAGATGGCATAACCTCTGTTACCAAAACTCCAATATTTGCTCCTCTATCTCTTATGTCAGCTTTAAATTTTTCTATCCAACTTGGTTGAAAATCTTTAGTTCTCTTACTTTCATAATATATCGAACCACAATTTTGTTCTGTTCTTGTATGGACAATTTGAATACAATCTCCTCCTCTAACTCCTTTTTTTATTTCCTCAATTGTATCTAATGGGAATTTTGATTGTAACCACTCTTCTATTGCTAACTCTTGAACTTCTCCTTGAAGTTGCATCGAACCTTGCTCCTGCTTACGTTTCATCTCTTCAGTAAGCTTTTTCTGGTCTTCCAGTTGCTTTTGCATTTCTTTGAAACGTAATTCATTCTTTTCTTCTTCAGATTTTTTAATCTTCTCCTTTTCAGCAATTAGTATTTCATTTAGCTTCTTTTGTGCTTCTGCTTCAGCGGCTTCTTTTAGTTCATTTTTTTCACGCTTTAACTTTTCAATCTCTGCTTTAGAACGATTCAATTCTTTTACTTGATCTGACTTTTCATTCAATTCTTTCTGTAAAGCATCAAATTGTTCAGATTGTTCTTCTTTTAATTTAAGTTTTAGTTTTAATTCTATTTCTTTCTTTTCTTCTTTTAACTGATTTTCTAATCGTTCTTGAAATAGCTCATTTTCTTGTTTTTTCTTTTTTTCAAACTCAAGTTTATCTTCATTTAACTTCTTTTGTTCTGCTTCATATTTCTTTTTTTCTTCAGCAATTTGAGTTTGATATTTTTGTTTTATTTCTTCTTCAAGTTGATGAGTTAATATATCTTGTACATCTATTGATGTGCCACAGTTTGGGCATTTTATTTGAGTTTCACTATTCATTTTAATATTATTTACTATAGCTATTTAAGTTGTACTTGCTTCAGTTTCTTCTGGTAAAGAGACTCCAATACTACTTAATAAAGCTTCATATTGTTCATTATCTTGAGCTTTTATTCTTTCAATAATTAATTTTGCTGCTGTATTCATTTCAGGAACTTCTACAACTGCTTCGCCTCTCTCAAATGTTCCACTCAAATGAGAATATTCATTATTTATTCTATCTGTTAGTACTGTCGGTATTGCTTCATCACCGAAAAACTTTTTCATTTTTTCGATATGTTTAGTGTTATCAGGATATTTGTAATAGAGAAATAACTCTAAAAACTTACGTGCATTATTTCCAAAATTATAATATGCTGTATAATTTTCATCATTAACATTTTCTAATGTTGAGCACTTATATATTTGATTAAATAAATAATTAAATTCAGAAACATAATCTTTGAGAAACTTTGGCATCATTTTGATAGTCGATTCTTTATCATTTCTTTCAATTATTAAATATCTGTAGAGTTTTCTTGTCTCTGGATTCCTATCATCATAATTTGCCTTTGGTAGTCTTTTTAAATATTTAAGAAAATTTAAATTATGTGTAGATATAAACAACTGTTCAAAATCATCATCCTTATATATTTGAGTGTTTATTAATGTGTAAATAAAGAAAATATGATTACTGTCTAGGCTTGAAATAGGATCGTCAATCCATATAATTGGTTTTTTACCTTTTGTGTCAATATCCTGAAGCTTAGCTATGAAATAACAAAATGCAATTAAACTAATCTCACCTTCGCTTAAGTGATGTGCTTTTGTATTTTCTCTGTGTACCTCAAATTTATATTGCTTAACTCCAGTTTCAGAATCTTCTACTTCAATTGCTTTCAGAGTTAAATACTTATGTCCAAAATGACTATTTAAAAACTCATTTACTTTGTCTGCACCTTTACTCTCGTCTTTTAATTCTCTTTGTTTTGTAGCTATTGCTTCAAGAATTTCTTTGATTTCTTCAACTTTATCATCTCTTTTCTTTTTTTCATTTGTTAGTGCAGTTTTAAGGGTAGCTATATTTGTTTTTTGCTCATCATAGTTAATTGTATCAATGAAGTCATAGATTTCACGTAATCGAAGTTTTTCTTTTGCTTCATTTTTCTCCTTGCTTAACTTATCGGTATATTTATTTGATTTTAAACGTAACTCTTCAATGTTTTCTATAGCTTTTTCAATTTTTGATATTGCGCTTGTTGGTAGTTCGAATGATTTCGTATTAATTATGTCATTTTTTCTTTTTTCTAATTGACTAATTAATGAGCCAAGGCTGTCTTGATATTCAGCAATGCTATTATCAAATGTTACTTTTAGCGCATCAAATTCATCATTATACTTTGTGTAGAAATCTTCTTTTTTTATTAGTTCAATAGAATTAAATATTTCAATTTCGTTTTTAATATTAGTAATTAAATTAATTATTTCTTTCTCTAACTTATCGGATTCTTCATCAAAATGTTTTTCTAATTCTTCCCAACGAGTTTCAGTAATTTCGCTATTACAAAAAGCACAAATATCTAACTTATTCTTATGAAGTTCACGACCCTCTTTAACCCATTTATTTAAAATAGCATCCTTAACTAAATCTTCTATTTTGTTAGATTGAGCAATAGGTTTTGTAACTAATTCTTTCACTCGATTGGCAAACTCTTCAAACGATAATTTAATTTCTTCTAATTCTGGAATATCATCTTTAGATTGTTCTAAAAGGATTTTTTCGTTCAATGTTTTTTCTTCATCAGAAATAGATGTATAACTTTCACTTTTAACAATATTAATCTCCCTTATAAGTTTAGCATTAGTATAATTTATGTCTCCAAATTTTTCAGAATTATATTTTATTCCATTTGTATTGCCAATAGCTTTATCATTTAATTGTCCAGCTAATGTACTTTCAGCTCTTGAATGACTTTGATTTGCAGTATTATATATAGTTTCAAGTGTCTTTAAATCTTTATATAACGCTGTTTCGTGCTCTTCTTCATCGTTACCTAATTTTTCTTTTAATACTCTAATCTCTTCTTCTATAACATTATTGTCTTCTCCAAGTATTGCGAACGGTTGTACATCTTCATTTGAATTATTAATAAACTTTAAATTATGTTTTATAAAATCATCATTAAAGACTCGAATGACTTTTTCATGTGAAGTAAAATCTGTTTCTAGGACATCATCATTTTCAGCAATACAAATACAACATTCAGGATTTTCATACTTATCAGAAATTTCGCCTGTCTCCATTGCTCGTAGCACTCTAGACAAAGTTGTTTTTCCAGAGTAGTTTCTACCATAAATTATATTAGTTTTTTTTAACTCAATAACTTCATCGCTTTCATTTTTAACTTCCGCATCCCAATTAAAATCCTTAAAAACAGCAAGATTTTTTAAGCGTTTAATTTTATTTATCATATAAATTTATTTTAAATTATAAAATACAAACAACTATTGCCGAATAAATATGGCATTGTTATTTATCTATTAACTTAATTAAAAGGGAGATTTTAAATCTACGAAATATTGTAGGAATTTAATTAAAGGAAAACCGTAAATATTTGAATATTATTAAATTTAAAGCCATTCTACACCCATTACACTACTCTCTTACGTCTCAAAAAAAACACCTTATACACTTTTGTCAAATAGACAATCTCTCCCACTATCCTCCTACTTTCCTTCGAGGTTTCTTCGGCAAACACCTTATTTTACAAAGAAATCCCGAAGCATTCCCGAAGGATTCTCAAACTACTATATCTTTAAAACAATGTATTTCATCGGTATTTTTATACATTTTATCGATATTTTACATTTTTTTTACTACTTTAGTGATAGTCAATGTTTTAAATACAACTATTATGGGAACGTATAACAATGGTGTTTTGGGTAGTTTTTCTGGTAAGGTTGGTACTGTAGTAGGCAGCCAATGGCGTGGTAAACAAGTAATGCGCAGTGTACCAACAGCGTCCAAGAAGGCTCCAAGTGCAGCTCAACTGCAACAACGTGCTAAGTTTAGTTTTGCGCTTCGTTTTTTAAATCCTATTAAAGGGTTGCTTTCCATTACGTTTGGTGATAATACAGGTAGCAAAACGCCTTTTAACAATGCCTTGTCCTACCATCTTAAAGAGGCTATAACTGTTACCGATACAGGTTTTGAGCTGTTATACTCTAAAGTGCTGATTGGTATGGGAGGCTTGTGTGGTATCAGTAATGCTGTGGTTACCCACTCCAACCCTACTACACTTTCATTAACATGGCAAAACAATAGTAACGAAGGTTTAGCCTACCCAAACGATAGCCTTATTGTTATAGCTTATGCACCACAACTGGAGGCTTTTGAGTTTTTTATTGAGTGTAGTCTTAGGGAACTTAGTCAATGTGAACTTGTGTTTCCTGAGCATTTTCAAGGGCATACGCTACAGCTTTGGGCTACTTTTAATAATGCTACTAAGGTGTTAAGTGCAACGAGTACGTATTTGGGTGCTGTTGTTTTGTAAGGGATGGTTAAGTAGTGTTGTTTGTTCTACCCTTCGACAGGCTCAGGGTGACATTGGGCAAATAAAATAAAGACCCTTCGAACAGGCTCAGGGTGACAAGACCTGTGTAAGATTGCTTCACTGTGTTCGCAATGACATTGAGGAAAGTTGCACTCGCAATGACATTGAGGAAAGATGTTGTTTTCACAAAAAAAAGCTGCACATTTTAGGTACAGCTTTATGTTTAGAACATTAGTTATAGTTTTAAAACATCAGTTTTTGATGATTTTTTCATAATACTGTCTGCCATTGCTCAACGTTACATTTAAAAAATAAATACCTGCAGGTTGGCTGATGTTTATGGTTTCTCTATTAGATGCTGTAATGGTTTTTGTAATAATGGTTTGCCCTTTAACATTAAATACTCTTAACGTAGCATCAGTAACAGCTTCTTTAAAATCTATGGCAATAGCCCCAGATGTTGGGTTTGGGTACACAGAAACAATTGAATCCTTTTTTTCTAAATCGTTAATGCTTAAAACTGCATCTTCACCACCTGAAAGCGTAATAGTATCACAATAATTATTAATTGTCCAAGCTCCATTTGGTGGTAGTGTTGTATTTGCTGAATTTGATGCCATTAAAGTAGTACCATTATTTGAATAAATACAAGTTTCACCAAGTTCCATTATACAGATAGAAGTACCTGTTAATTGCCACTCTGTTCCTGACCAAGAAATATTATACTCAAATCTAGTAACACATGTTGCTTGTGAGTAGTTTGGATCACACTCAACTATCTGGCTGGCGGTATATAAATTGCGTCCATTTAATGTACCAGTTACGCTATATGTATCTATAGGGCTATTTCCAGTAAAGTTTGTGCAGGTTCCAGAAAGCGTAATTGGGTCTTCACCACCTGAAAGAATGAAGTTACAATCATAAGATCCAGCAAGGTAATCTGAAGTAACCCACTCACCATTTGGTGGTAATGAAGTATTAGCACCATTAGTTGCATATACAGCGCCTTCATAAGCAACACTAGCAGGCACACATGCTTCTCCCAATTCCCAGTCACACAGTAAAAATGCTCTGAGTTCCCATTCGGTTCCAGTCCATTCTATTCTGTATTGAAGATAGCTAAGACAGTACGCTTGATTTGAATTTTCACTACAATCATAAACATAGTCTGATACGTATGCGTTACGGCCATTTACTGTACCAGATACAGAGTAAGTATCTATTGGACTTGTGTTAGGGAAATCACAGTTACTACTATTGTTAGTATTGTTAGTTAATGTGACTTGTGCATTTATACTAAATGCCAATAAGAATAATAGAAAGGGTAATGTTTTTTTCATAAAATAATTAGGTTAATAGTTATGGCTTCCAAAGCTAAAGAAAAAAACGGTATATATTCCCACCAAATCAGTGATATTTATAGACGTATTATGATGCTTATCAGATTGCTACCTAGTTCTACCCTTCGACAGGTTCAGGGTGACAAGACGTATTATAATAAAGATAAATGTTATGTTATATTCAGAATTACAGAACTTTAGAATTGCTGTTTTCGTATTTATAATGACTATGAATAGAAGTAATTGTTAGGTAATTTTATAAAATTTTTCCTACATTTATGTACATGTAGTTTTGTAAATGAAAAACACCAACGAACATACACATTTCGCAAGCAGGTTGAAGCTTTTTGACCTGCTTTTTTTATTGCTACTTGTTGTGTCGGTTGTTATTGGTATAGTTGCAGAAATGCAAGATTTAATATATACTATGCCGCTTGTTGTATTAAGTATAATAGGGAAATATATGTATGAAACTAAACGGAAGTTTAAGGTCTTATTTTTAATTGCATTATTGTGTATTCTTGTTTCTGATGTGTTGGTCTTTACTTCTTTTAAAGATTATCTTTTATGGATTTCGTTACTTAATACATTTTTTTTAATATGCTCTGCACTAGTATTAAAGCCTTATGTAAAATATGGAAAAACAAGAGCTTCGATGACTATTTCAGTATTTATAAGTATCGCTTTTGTTGTTTACATTTTATATACTGTTTTTAATTTAATTATTACTGAAGTGTATGGTATAGAGGTGTATTTTGCTGTTTTATGTGAGCTAAGTATGCTTTTATTTTTATTCCCTATTGGAAAAATTTATTTGAGTGATTACTATGACACAGGTACAATACTGTTAGCTTCAGGTATTTTTTCTTTATTTCAAGTAGCACTAAGTATTATTAATGAATTTCTTTATTTCGACTCCACCTTTACAGTATTGATTATTATTTGTCATTCATTGTCATTATACTTACTTACCAAGTTTTTAACAAACACCAAGGCGCTTAAAGACGAAGCCTTACGCGAAAACTATTTGTAGTAACAGGTTTTCATTTTCCCACCTTTTATCAACTTCATATTTATCAATCAATTAACAGCTTTTTTGTTAACTAATTTTTGTACACTAGGACTCACAAATTATCTTCATAAAAATATAAAATTGGGATGCCTAAAGTCTATATCCTGAGTTTGTGCGTACATATACATATAAACCAAAAACGATAAACAATTCAATTATGAAAAAAACAGCAATTATTTGTTTTAGCGCTTTAGTATTAGCTTCTTGTGTATCGAAGAAAAAATATTTAGCTCTAGAGCAAGACAATGGCGAACTAAAAAGCGAACTGACCAAAACCAAAGTAGAGAATGAAGAACTGGAAGCAAAGTTTGCAGCAATACAAGCACGTGTAGACCAGTATAACTCAAAAATAAACTCCCTTACCAAAGACAACGACTCTAAACTAGTGAATGTAGATGGCGTAGTAATGTCTGAAAACACTAAAGCGCAAATGCGCGAAACACTAAAGAGCGTCCCTCCTGCTTACTTAATGGGTTCAAAAACTTTAAAGGACTCTATGAATGCTGCAATATCCTATAACCTTAAAAACTCGGTAGATACTATTGATGAAAGTGATGATATTGCCATTAATATAGAAGAAACTGTAGTGATGATTTCTATTTCGGACAAGATGTTATTTAAATCGGGAAGTTATAAAGTTAGCGATAAAGCTGATGCTATTTTACAACAGATTGCTGATGTGATAAACTCTGAAGAGAGCTTAGACGTTATGGTTGAAGGACATACTGATGATAAAGCAATGGTACAAAACGCATCGGTAAAAGATAATTGGGACTTAAGTGTATTGCGTGCTACATCGGTAGTAAAAAAATTACAAAACGACTTTAATATTGCACCTGAGAAGCTTATTGCTGCAGGTAGAAGTTTTTACCAACCTATTGCTGCTAACGACACCAAAGAAAATAGAGCTAAAAACCGTAGAACACGTATTGTGATTTTACCTAATCTTGATAAGTTTTTTGCACTTATGGCTAGCAACTAATAGCTCAAACCATATTAAAACTTAACCACGTTAATTATTCCATTTAATAAAAGGACCGTTATTAGTTTAACGGTCTTTTTTGTTAGTTCTTCTTAAATGTTAGGGTTTTGTTAAAAAACTTTTTACATTTGGTTTACTTTCACTACCAAACCCTAACGTATTTGCTTATGAAGAACATTACTTTACTCTTATTAGTTTTTGTATTATCATTTAGCACAACTCGTGCTCAAGAATCTGTTGCTAGAGAATGGAACGAGACTTTACTTAGCGCTATACGACTAGATTTTGCAAGACCTACTGTACATGCTCGTAACTTATTTCATACTTCAATAGCTATGTATGACTCTTGGGCTATTTTTGATACTACTGCTGAAACAGTATTTTTAGGAAAAGTCTTTGGTGGCTATAACTGTGCTTTTAATGGCATAACAACACCAACAGACGTTGCTGCTGCACGCCATGAAATGATGAGTTATGCTATGTACCGATTGTTAACCCATAGATTTGCCAATTCACCTAACCCAGGAACAACACAACAATTGTTTGATGATCATTTTTCTAGTTTAGGATATGATAGCAGCTTTACTTCTACTGACTATTCAACAGGTTCTTATGCTGCACTTGGTAATTATTTAGCACAAGAACTTATAGCTTTTGGATTGCAAGATGGTGCCAATGAGCAAGGTGGCTATGCAAATGTATATTACACACCTAGCAACACACCATTAATTATGCAGTCTGGTTATTATGATGACATGAACGATATGCAAGACCCAAACCGCTGGCAACCTTTATCGTTTGACACGTTTATAGACCAAAGTGGTAATGTGTATCCTGTAGATACACCTTCGTTTTTAAGTCCTGAATGGGGAGCAGTTACACCATTTTGCTTAAAACCAACCGATCTTGATATTTTAAACGATGGTTTTGATTGTTATGTATATAACGACCCAGGACCACCAGCTTATATTCAAAATTCTAATGAAGATGGATTTGATGACCCTTACAAATGGAACTTTTCATTAGTAGCTTCATGGTCTTCTCATTTAGACCCTGACGACCCAACACTAATTGATATATCACCAGCATCTATAGGTAATATTGATTTTGCAAGCTTACCAACTACTTTTGAAGAATATAAAGTATTTTATGACTTTATGGAAGGTGGTGACCCAAGCCCAGGATATACCGTAAATCCGTCAACAGGATTACCCTATACACCACAAATGGTAAAACGAGGTGATTATGGACGTATACTTGCTGAGTTTTGGGCAGATGGACCAGACTCTGAAACACCACCAGGACACTGGTTTACAATATTAAATTATGTAAGTGACCATCCTGAATTAGAAAAACGTATAGGAGGTGTAGGCCCAATTGTAGATGACCTAGAATGGGATGTAAAGAGTTATTTAGCTCTTGGTGGTGCAGTACACGATTGCGCAGTAAATATTTGGGGAATTAAAGGTTATTATGACTATGTACGACCAGTATCTGCTATTCGTTATATGGCTTGGAAAGGACAAAGTAGTGATATGTCGTTACCAAGTTACGATCCACATGGCTTACCATTAATACCTGGACGCATTGAACTTATTGAAGCTGGAGATCCGCTAGCTGGTTCGGGAGATGAGAACGTAGGAAAGATTAAAATATATGCTTGGAAAGGACCTGATTATATTAGTGATCCTGAAACTGATATTGCACATGTAGATTGGATATTAGGTACACGTTGGTGGCCCTATCAAAGACCTAGTTTTGTATCTCCTCCATTTGCTGGGTATTTATCTGGTCACTCCACATTTTCAAGAGCTGCAGCAGAAACTTTGACTTTATTTACTGGTGACGCTTATTTTCCTGGAGGAATGGGGATTTTTGATGCTGACCAAAACCAATTTTTAGTGTTCGAAGAAGGTCCGTCACAAAACATTGAGCTACAGTGGGCAACCTATAAAGATGCATCAGACCAATGTAGTTTGTCTCGTATTTGGGGTGGAATTCATCCACCTATTGATGATATTAGAGGACGAATTATAGGTAATAAAATTGGCATAGAAGCTTACAATTTAGCTACTCAGTATTTTAACGGAACGCTTAACACTCAAGAACAGGAATTTGAGACTAGTAGTATTAAGCTTTATCCTGTTCCTTTCAAAGAAGAATTACACGTATCTCATAATTTTAGTGGTGCTTTACAGTTGTCATTGTATAGCTTAGATGGTAAGCAAATACTAGATACTACCGTTACTAATAATGGTCGTACTTCCCTATCCTTAAACAATTTATCAACTGGTGTGTATGTAGCAAAGTTTATTGATGCCAACAACCACATTGTAGACGTTAAAAAAATTGTTAAAAACTAGATAAAACACTTTACATAAGGTACTTTTGTAGTAAAATAAAGTACCTTATGTTTTCATTGTTTAACACCTTTAGAATTGTCGCCTTTTTAGAAGGGCTTTCTTACATTTTATTATTATTTATTGCAACTCCTATAAAGTATCTTGCTGACGACCCACAGTATGTAAAACTATTGGGTATGCCTCATGGTTTATTATTTATTGCTTATATTATCCTAGCGATAATGGTAGGAAGTGAAATGAACTGGAGCAAGAAAACATCAGCAATAGTACTCGTAGCTTCAATTATACCATTTGGTACTTTTTACATTGAAAAAAAATATTTAAAGACTGCTAAGTAATGCAAGACATTCAGTGCTTTTTTTATGATCTTTTTGTAGCCTCTGGAGTTTCAGAAACTGCTGCGAAGTATTTAAACATGTTATGTTTATTGATTATATTATCAATACTCTTGTTTATTGCTGATAGAATAGCACGCAGAATTATTATTCGGTTTTCTACTGCTTTTTCAGAAAGAACTAAAACCGATTTTGACAACCTTTTAGTAAGTCATCGTGCACCAAGACGCATTGCACACCTTGTTCCGTTAGTGCTTACCATTAATTTGTTTCCTATTGTTTTTCAAGATTTTCCACATTTTGAAAAATACATCATAATGATTCTTAAGGTGTATGGTATTTTACTTACCATCTGGATTATAAGAAGTGTATTAAAAACTTTTGAATCATACTTTAAAACATTACCAAGACTAAAAGACAAGCCTATTGACAGCTACATACAAGTAGCTATGCTGTTTATTTGGATTATAGGTGTAGCTTCTATTCTTGCAATATTAATCAACCTGTCGTTTATTAAGTTCTTTACCACATTAGGAGCAGCTTCGGCAGTATTGCTTTTAATTTTTAAGGATACTATTTTAGGTTTTGTAGCTAGTATACAAGTAGCCATAAACGATACTGTACGTATTGGTGACTGGATTACTATGGAAAAATATGGCGCTGATGGTGATGTGATTGAAATTAACCTGTCTACTGTACAAGTGCAGAACTTTGACATGACCATCACTAATATTCCAACCTATGCACTAATCTCTGATTCGTTTAAAAACTGGAGAGGTATGCAAGCTTCAGGTGGTAGACGTATAAAGCGCTCTATACTACTAAAAGGAAAAAGCGTTAGCTATCTTACTGATGAGCAAATAGAACGTTTTAAAAAAATACAATTGATTACGGACTACCTAAACCAGCGTCAAAATGATATTTTAAAGTCTAATGAAGAACGTGGAGCAGATAAATCGGTTTTAATTAATGGTAGAAACTTAACAAACCTAGGTGTATTTAGAAAGTATTTACAATCGTATATTGAAGGTCACTCGGCAATTAATAAAGACATGTTTATTATGGTACGCCAATTAGCGCCAACACCACAAGGTTTACCATTAGAAATCTATTGTTTTAGTAGTGATAAACGCTGGCAAAACTATGAGTATATCATGTCTGATATTTTTGACCATGCTTTAGCAGCAGTACCTTATTTTGACTTAGAACTGTTTGAACTAACAACAGGGATTATTAACGAGTAAACACTACTCTTCTAGCCTATCTTTTACAAACTCTACTTTGGTTTTACCATGAGGAGCAGGTTTACCGTCTTCACCAAGGTTTACCATAATGATGTTATCAACCGTTAAAATGGTTTCTCTAGTCATTTTGTTACGCACTTCGCATTTCATTGTTAAAGAAGTTCTACCAAATTTTAGGACTTCGATACCAATTTCGATAATATCACCCTGTTTTGCTGATGACATAAAATTGATTTCAGAAATGTATTTAGTTACAATTTTAGAGTTTTCTAACTGAATGATAGTATACAATGCGGCTTCTTCGTCAATCCAAGCTAGTAACTGTCCTCCAAATAAGGTTTGGTTTGGGTTTAGGTCTTCGGGTTTAACCCATTTGCGTGTGTGAAATCTCATCTATTAAAATAATGTGTTTGTACTTTGATTACCCATTTGCGGAACGACTAAATCGGTTCCTAATGTGGCGTTTAATTGTTTTATAAAATATGCTGATAATAAAGGGGATGCTTTTTCAATGTTTTGATGCACAAAAAAGTCTATTTCCTTAATGCCTTGTGATTTCCATTCGTTGAGACGTTTTACCCAATCGTCTAATCGTGTGTAATCGCTTTCATGGTTGGCTCCTACATAACGTACAAAAGCTGTAGCGTTGGTTAATCGCATGTGCATAAGATCGCGACGACCAGCAGTATCGACAATTACATTTGAAATATTATTGGATTCCAACAAATCGTATAATTGATTTGCCACCACTTCGTCGTTGTACCAATTGGTGTGTCTAAACTCAATAGCCAAAGGGACTTCTTTAGGCCAACTTTCAACAAAATGAACTACTCGGTCAAAATCTTTTGGTGCAAAATTATTATGCATTTGTAAAAAGATAGTTCCTAACTTCTCTTTTAAGTTAGACGCATTATACAAATAGTTTTCTACAACAGTTTTAACCTCGTTTAAACGTTTCCAATGGCTAATTTCTTGATTTAGTTTTGGAAAGAATTTAAAGTTTTTAGGTGTTTTCTCATACCAAGTTTCAAACTGTTCCGCAGGAAAAATACGATAGAATGTTGCATTAAGCTCTATAGAGTTAAACTGTGTAGAATAATACGCCAGTTCATCTTTTGTACCTCTTGGGTAAAAACCTTTAAGGTCTGCTCTATTCCATTTTGCGCAACCTACATAAACGCTTGGAAAATTATCATCCTTTACTGCGTTTAGTACTCTTAGTGTATCTATGTGGTCGTTAGGAAAGGTAAAGTCTATATCTTGAGGGTTGCTAACACTTCCAAATTTCATTATTGAACTCTTTTTTTAAATGCATTCAAAGATACGTAAAAGCAGGCATACCGCTTATTACAATCCATATCAAAGACTTATATTATTATCAGTAGAATCAATATTGTTAATAACGCAGTTAACAACATATTTCAAAGACACTCTTATGCAGAGTCTTAATTTATATTTTTAATAAAACAAAAGTTCCATGTCAAACAGATCTACACAATTAGAACAGATTCGTCCTGTTATTTCTTCGGCTTTAGTACATGATAATATGAGTAGCGATGAACGCTTCCAAAACAACACTTTACGACCAGTAATAAAATTGCAAAGTGACTTGTTTATTGAAGTGTTTAAAAACTATGTTTCAAAACACAAAAATGTGTTTTACGACTTGTCGCATACTAAACAATTGGACTATATAGAAAATGCCATACACAAGGATATGAAGTTTAGAAACTCCTTAAAGGGTATGATTATAGGACAGTTTACAATTGAAGAGTACCGTATTTATATTCAAAACTCTTCAGCTTTAAACAAGCGCATGATGAACATTGTAAAAGAAGGTTTTATAAATAATATTCAACTTTTTCAGCATCCTATTGCTAAGGCTATATAATGATTAAACACGAATTACTAGACGCTTGTTTTAGCTACGTTAACAAGCGAATATCGAGTTATAAAGACGAGATAGAGACCATAAAAGAGTCTATTGAAAATAATGACAAAAGCAATGATGAGGATGACGACTCAGGTAACGGAAAGCTTTTTAACGACTTAGAAAAAAATGCTCAGTACCTTAGTGATGCTACCAAAATGCTAGACATCTTAAAACTTATTAACCCAAAAACGGTAAATGACTATGTGGTTTTAGGCAGCTTAGTGAAAACCTCAAGCACTTCTTTTTTTATTGCTGTAAGCGTTGGTAAGGTTGAACTTGCCAATGATAGCTTTTTTGTGATTTCTAAGTCTTCACCCATTGGTGAACTCTTGATGGGAAAAACCAAAGGCGATGTTATTAGCTTTAACGGAACCACATATACCATTACTGAGGTTAGTTGATATTTGAGAAAGTGAATTTGAATACAATAAAACATAAGATATTTTACGTACTTATTTTCATGATTTCCACTGGATGTAATCAGACAAAAAAGAGAGTTGCTCCTGAACAAAGCCAAGTAACCAAATTGAATAAAATAAATCCAGTTGATTTGAAAAACTGGAAGGACATTCCGCACGTATCTGGAAGATTAGCTACAGATGAAGATGTAAAAAGTGGGAGTGCAACTTTTAGAATCGAAAATATAGAACAAGAACACAAAGTCTTAGATATAAAAATTCCTGCATTAGCATATCATATCAATCAAGAAACTAATGAAAAATTACCTGTAGTTGTAATACAAGGCGAACAAGTTGGTGATCAAAACATTGTTGGAATAAAATTTTTAGATGGAACAGATGGTGTTTGCCTTTTATTTGAACTTGAGTTTGTAGATAATTTTGACAATTAAGAATGAGAAAATGAACAATTTTAATAAAGAACTTAAGGATTTGATTTTTTCCAAAATACCTATTGAAAAAGTCTCTCAAGAATTAATTTCAGAATTAAAATCTCATTGTGAAGAATTACATGATGGTGTTTTTAAAGTATATGCGTCAAGTAGAATTAGTAATGATGAAACAAAAGAATATTTAGTAAATACAAATAAACCTATAAATATTGTTTACTATAATATAAGAGTTTATGAAATTGACGAAAACAATACTTCTGTTGATTTTGTGATTAGCTGGGGAGAAAAACCTAAAACGGACTATTTTGAGGGTTTAGAAGAAGTATGTTATTTTGAGGTTGAATATCAGATTTTGAAAGGGGATAAAATTAATTTTATAACCTATGATACATTCTATTCTTAAAAAAATTAGTTATAAAAATGTATAATCATAATTACAATTCAAGCAACTAAATCATAGCCTAAACTGTTAGTATAATATATAATGAAGATAGAATACACACTAAACTTTGTAGATTTTTTAGAATATCAACTTTATGCTTCTTCTAAGTCTGAACTGCATAAAAAGAATAGAAATAAATCAAGAATTGTAATCCCAATATTATATATCATTCTTGGTTTTTTTATTTTATACATAACGAAAAGTGCATCTGCAATAGCATTTTTTGCATTTGCCATTCTTTGGTATTCATTTTATCCTTTATATTCTAAATGGAAATATAAAAAGCACTTTGAAAAACATATAAAAGAGAATTATAAAAATAGGATTGGAAAAAAAATAGTACTGAATTTTGATAAAGAAGTTGATTTTATAGAGACTTCTGATTTTGGAACACAAACGAAAATACAAGATTCAGAATTTGACAAACTAATTGAATTAAAAAACCATTATTTTCTAAGACTTAAATCCGAATTATCATTAATAATACCTAAGCGAGCAATATCTGAACAAGAAAAATTTAAGAAACTATTTTCTGACATTGATTTAGATTATATTAATGAATCTAATTGGGAATGGAAATAAGAGCACTATACACAAAATTTACAACTCTAATACTTACTACTGAACTCTTCTAAACCTATACTTACCTTTTACATTTATTTTTAAATAATAGACTCTCCATTTATGTTGGTTGTTAACACATCGCTCATGTAATCAAAATAGGGTCTTATGGCTTTAAAAGCTATATTGACTTCGTCTATAAAATTATTGCTTAACACCTCTTTATCAGTGTAGTTTTTGGTGAAAATGTATTGCTTTTTTCGTATTAAGTCTATTGCAGGATGTTCTTTATCAAAGCCTTTAGGCGCAGTTTTAAGTTCGTCGCCAACAAAATCTCCCCAAACTGCTTTAAATGACTTGTTGTTTATGATTTCGCGAATTTCGGTATCGTCAGCCTCAAATTCTTTTCTAATACGCAATAAGTCTTCTTTATTAGGTTCCCAAAATCCTGTAGCAATAAACGATTGGTTGTTTGGTGCAATATGCAAATAATAACCACCACGTAGCTCAGGCTTTTTTCTATGAAATGATCCACCAAAATGCGTTTTGTAAGGAGTTTTGTTTTTTGAAAAACGCACATCGCGATAAATGCGAAATAGTTTAAGACGGTCAATTTCATCATGTGTTTTTAAAGCTTCAAACAATTCGTTGTACACCTTTTTGGTATTGGCTTCAATGGTTTTAAATTCTTTTTTATGGTCGTTAAACCAATCTCTATTATTGTTTTGCTCTAATCTGTTTAAAAAATCGAAAGTGTCTTTAGAAATCGAACTCATTAGTATTGCTTAAATTTTATTTAAAAGTACAAAAAAAGTCCTGCATAACGCAGGACTTTAATTGAACTGATCATAAGAGAATTCAATTTAGTTATTAATTATCATCAGTTACTTCGTCAACAGCATCTTCTACCTCGTCTCCTACATCCTCAATGGCTTCTTCTACGGTTTCGTCTGCTGATTTCTTTTCTCTACAGCTTGTGAATACTGTAGATAATGCGAACATTAATGTTAATGCTAAAACTATTTTTTTCATGATATGGTTTTTAATGGTTATTAATTGTTTTATTGTTTTGGTACTGATTAGCTTTTCTTCATAAGCCCTCTAAGTAGTGATACTACAAAGAGTATTAAAAAGATAAAGAAACATATTTTAGCTATTCCAGCTGATGCACCTGCAATTCCACCAAATCCTAAGAATCCAGCGATAAGCGCAATAATAATAAAGGCAATTGTCCAACGTAACATAATTTTATTGTTTTATGATTACACTAAAAGCTTTGTGAATACAAAAAGCTACTCTAACGTTTAGAGATTTTAAATACGTAAAATAAAGCTTAAAAGGGGAAAATACTTGAATAAGTAATTACTGTTAGCTAAGCGGATAATACCAACAACATTTACCTCTAAATTACAAACAGTGAGCGAATTACCATAGTTTTTAACAGATGTTAACTGAATAGAGACATATTTAACACAAATTATGTTAAAGCCAACGTTTTCTTCTAAAATAAATTAACATTAAAATAAACAGAACAATCATAACAGCCCACACAACATAGTAGCCATATTTGTAATGTAGTTCTGGCATATTATTGAAATTCATACCATACACACCAGCTATAAAGGTTAACGGAATAAAGATAGTAGCAATAATGGTAAGCACTTTCATAACTTCGTTCATCTTATTGCTAATAAGCGTCATGTACATATCCATAATACTCCATATCATTTCGCGATACAAATCAATGGTTTCACTCACCTGAATGGTATGGTCATACAAATCTCTAAGGTAGCTTCGGGTTTTAATGTCTATGATTTTACATTCAGATTTTTCTAAACGGTTAATGATTTCCCTAAACGGAAATATAGACCGTCTAATTTTTAGAATTTCTCGTTTTAACCCTTGTATTTGACTTGGTGTACTTCCATTTGATTCCGAAGCAAAAACATCTGTCTCCAAATCCTCTATCCTATCACCAAAATCTTCAATAACCGACATATAGTTATCCACAACAGCATCTAAAATTGCATACATTAAATAATCGGAACCCTGAGACCTAATACGACCTTTAGCGTTAGAGATACGCTCTCGCAATTCATCAAAAACATCACCATCGGCTTCTTGAAACGTAAGTACGTAGCTTTCACCAACTACCATG
>NZ_JBNWKB010000003.1:51544-235000 GCF_050509525.1 Gaetbulibacter sp. PBL-D1
CTCACCTGTTCATAGTTTAACACACCATCATCTTTAAAATAAAGCATTTTAAAAACGATAAATAAGTAATCTTCAAACTCATCAATTTTAGGACGATGTGTGGTATCAACTACATCTTCGAGTGTTAGTGGATGTAAGTGATAATGCAAACCAAGTTTTTCAATGTTTTTAGTTGCGTTTAACCCATTTACATTAATCCAAGTTACCTGATTGGTCTCTTTAAAATTAAATGCATCCTCAACATTTTTAGAATCTAACTTTGTGTAAGAATCTATACTGTAATTGATAATTTCAACAGTAGTAACATCAGAAAACTTTTTCCCCTTATAGGAAATAGTTCCTGGTGGAAGGTTGGATGCTTTGTTGGGTTTTCTACGTTTTTTGATTTTCATCATTAAAATAACTTGGAGACTAAAAGTATAAAACTTAGAGCAATTGAACACATCAATTTAAGAATAACTAATAACAATTGAAATTTGACTGTAAAAAAGTTAAAACCAGCTATATTTGAATAATTGGAATTCGACTTGCATTTTGGATAAATTTTTATTATTATGCAAATTAAATCCTTCAAATAGAATATATGGGAAGACCAGCGACAAAACCTAAGAAACTCAAAGATGGTTTTTATTTAGAAATTAGAAACAAAGGGTCAAAAACAGGAATTAAACTTTACAGAGACACTAAGGCTCAAATGCTTAGAACAATTAAGGAGTATGAACAAGCCAAAGAAGTTATTATTTTAGGAGAATCTAAAAACGGAAAATGGGTTAACAAAGAACCTGTTTTACACGTTATGGAAGATTAACTTCTTATACTTTTTTATTCATTTCGCAATTATTTAGATATACTTTTAGATTATTTTCATAAATTGTTTTAAAATTTTACTAACTAAACAAAATAATTTATGAATCATTCAACTAGAACAAAACCACCAATTTGGTTTTGGATTATTAGTGTTATTGCATTAATATGGAATTTAATGGGTGTTATGGCCTACCTAGGTCAAGCCTATATGTCTGATGCTGATTTAAGCGCTTTACCTGAAGCCGAACAAGCTCTTTATACCAATGTGCCTGCTTGGGCAACTGCTGCATTTGCTATTGGTGTTTTTGGAGGTGCGTTAGGATGCTTACTTTTACTTTTAAGAAAAAAATGGGCTAAAAGCCTATTTATTATTTCATTAATAGGTGTATTGATACAGACTTCTTACAATCTTTTTGTAAGCGATGCTTTAGACGTCTACGGTACTAAAGGATTAATTATGCCTATAATTATATTGATTATTGCGCTATATCTTATTATGTTTTCTAACAAGTCAATAGCTAAAGGTTGGATATCTTAATGCTATTATAAGTTAATAAAAATCAAAAGCATCTTATCAATAAGGTGCTTTTTTATTTAAACAACATCTTGTTAAGGATTAAACCTGAGGCAGGTGCAATGTAGTCAATTGCTATATCACTATCTTCTTGCAAACTCGCAGTTATATCATCTAAGGTTATTTCGCCTTTTCCTAGTTTTATCAAGGCTCCCATCATTAACCTTATTTGATTTCTACCAAAACCTTCTCCTCTAACCCTTAGCATGTATGTGTTTTTTGGAAAGAAACTCGCTGTGTATTCTTTGTTTTCTATAATCTCGCAGCTTTCAATGGTTCTGGTGTATAATCCATTTCCTGTTGCTTTATAGCAATAACTTTTAAAATTGTGCTCACCTTGAAAAAGTTTAGCGCCTTTAATCATTATAGCTATATCCAGTTCATCTAAAATAGTTGTGAGTATTGGTGCGCAAAACGGATGGCATTTTTCGCCATGAGCAAACAAGTAAATGTACTCTTTAACTTTTGGATGTTGAATGATATTAAATTCTTTATCGACTTCTTCAATTGATAAGGCTCTAACATCTTGTGGTAAGTTGTAGTTAAACCATTTTAAGAAATAATCTTTATCGTCAATTTCATGCTTTAAAAATAGCTCTATAGCTGTTTCATTTGCTGACACCATTGCATCGGTTCGACCTGCAACTAAGGTTTTAAAATATTTGCCTTCAAGTATGTAATTAAATGTACGATCCACCATAAGGTGAAGGGTTTTTAAGTTAGGTTGTTTTTGCCAACCATGAAACCTATAGCCTAAATATTGAATTTTTATGAGGTAGTAATAGCGCTTATCAAACATAATGGCAAGAACGTTATTTTATTGAACAATCCAAAGTCTAATATTTATAAAAAAAGACCATCAAGCACGAAGCTTGACAGCCTTTTAAAAAATTACTAACTAATTATTAATCTATAACTACTTTCTTAACTTTTAGTTGAGATTGGTTTGATACTTTTACAATGTAAATTCCACTGTTTAAACCTGATACATCAATACTGTTTCTTGTTGCAGAAGTATCTAACATTTTAGTTTTAACTAAACGACCTTGAATATCGTATAAGTTAACTGTTGATTCACCAAACAACTGTCCTTTTACAATTAATTCATTATTGGTATTATCAGAAAAGATATTCAATTCACTAGCATTAGCTTCACCTATTGATAGTGTTCCTGGTTCAACATAAATTGTATAGTCCTCAGTTTGTCCATATACTAAAGAGGTGTAACACGCTGAGTCTATTAAATTAACTCCTCCAAATCTATCATCAACATCAGTCATCAATCTTAATCTCACATAACTATCATAAGGAATGCTCGCAGGATATGCTATTGTTACTGGCACAACTGCACCACCAGCTATATCTTGAGTAAAACTTTGCGTTTCTGCATCGTCATCAAAATCACCATCATTATTCCAATCTATCCACACACCTAACTGATGAAAGTTACCAGGCGCAACTTCAACATTCATTGTATAAGAATTTGCTGCATCAATATTGAAAAGACCAGTGCAATTAACACTTCTATCAAGATTACCACCATCAATACCTGTAGTAGATGTTGTATAAGTTGTATTGTTTAATTCAACACTCATCACACCTGAGTAATTGTTTCCAGCAGGTGAATTAGCTAAACATACTGCTGCAGGAGCTGTAAATCCTGGTGATGGAGCTTCATCTCCTTTAGATGCTACAATTCCTGTATCAGTCATTGCTGCTCTTGCTCTTGTTTTTTGGTCTTCGGTTAATCTATCAGTACAATAATAATAACTCATTATATTATTAACAGTATTGTTATCAACCCAAGGACTACCTGTACATGTGTTATTTGCTGGACAAGTACTTGTTTCTCTTAAGTGAGGAACAGTATCTGCACAACCATCACTATCTACACCTACAGTAGCATCGGCAGGACAAGTATCACCTACTCCATCACTGTCAGTATCATCTCCTTGAAACGTGTGATATAAATGGAAATAGTGACCAACTTCATGCACTACAGTACTATTGTCTCCATTGGAGTTTAATCCCCAACCATTAGTATTTCCAGGATCGTAACCAAAAACGGTTGACATCATTACCGATCCATGGCTACTAGAACTTTCGCTATAGAAATATGCATATCCTTGGTAACCAAACCCTCCATTATTATCGTCTAATTCAGTTACAACCCAAACATTAAAATAATCAGTTTGCGGCCAGCTAATTAAAGTCTTAATATCATTGTAACTAGCTCCATTTGACTCAGCAACATTAACACCATATTGTGAGTAACCTGGTAAACTAGAAGCATTAATTCTATTAATACCTGTTGTAGCGTTACAGTTCGGATCTCTTTGTGCTAAAGCAAATTCTATTTCAAAATCAATAGAACTATTAGGAGTTAGACCTCTGTAAAAATCGTTTAAGTTGTTTATACTACTTAAAATTTGAGCATCAGAAATATTAGATCCTGTACCTTCTGCTTCTCCAAGATGCAATACATGCACAACAACAGGAATAGTATATACTGTTCCATTACGTTGAGTTAACGTATTGTTTGAAATAAAGTTTTGAATTTTCTGTTCAGCAAGTTGCTCTTGTTGAACATAGTTAGGGTCTTGTAATAATAATTCTCTTTGAGTATCAAATGCACATTGCTGAGCAAAAGTAGAATAGCTAAACAAAGAAAACACTACCATTACAACATAAATAGTAAAGTTTTTCATGAAATCTAGTTTATAGTTTTGGGCTTGCAATATACACTTTTTCACAAAAAAACAACGCTTTATCGAAAATATTTACGTTTAATCGATGATTTGAAGCTTAGTGTCTTTGTTTAAGAATAGATATAATATCCTCTAACTTAAACCCTTTAGCCTGAAGGAGAATTAGATAGTGAAACAACAAATCTGCACTTTCATTTAAAAATAAATTGTCATTATCATCCTTTGCTTCTATCACAACTTCAACAGCTTCCTCACCAACTTTTTGAGCAATTTTATTTATTCCTTTTTCAAAAAGTGCAGCAACATAAGATTCATTAGATTTGGAATTATGTTTCCTATCAGAAATAATATGTTCTAAACTAGACAAAAACCCATAAGTTTGTGAGTTATCCTCACCCCAGCAAGTATCAGCTCCTTTGTGGCAAGTAGAACCCAATGGTTGAACTTTTACAAGCAATGTATCATTATCACAATCTACTTTTATGTCTTTTAAAACAAGTATATTCCCACTTTCTTCTCCTTTGGTCCAAAGACGTTGTTTGCTTCTACTAAAAAACGTTACTCGCTTTGTATCGATTGTTTTTTTATACGCTTCTTTGTTCATATAACCCAACATTAATACTGTTTTGGTTGCTACATCCTGAATGATAGCTGGTATTAATCCGTCATTGTTTTTATTAAAATTTATGTTCATTTTTTTCTGTCATTCCTGCGCAGGCAGGAATCTATTTAATTGTTAATTATTTTTTTGGATTCCGCATCAAGTGCGGAATGACAAGTTATAATCTTACAGAAATACCTTCCTGCATTAATTTTTCTTTTAAATTTTTTATTTCAATTTCACCAAAATGAAATACGCTTGCAGCTAAAGCAGCATCGACTTTTCCTTTAGTAAATGCATCAGAAAAGTGTTGAATACTTCCTGCTCCTCCAGAAGCTATTATTGGGATGTTTACCATGTTGGATAATCTTGCTAAAGCCTCATTTGCAAAACCGTTTTTTGTTCCGTCATGATCCATAGAAGTAAACAAAATTTCACCAGCACCTCGTTGTTCTACTTCTTGAGCCCAATCAAACAAATTCAATTCTGTTTCAATTGTTCCTCCTGCTAGGTGTACTTTCCATTCATCATTTACTCGCTTCGCATCAATAGCAACAACTATACATTGACTACCAAACTTTTCAGAAAGCTCATTAATAAGTTGAGGTCGCTTAACCGCAGATGAATTTACCGAAACTTTATCTGCTCCATTTTTCAATAATATACTTACATCTTCAATGGACGAAATACCACCACCTACCGTAAACGGAATATTAACTTGTTCAGCCACTTTAAGCACCATGTCTTTAGTGGTTTTTCTCGCTTCTAGAGTTGCTGAAATGTCTAGAAATACTAATTCATCAGCTCCATGAGTAGCATATTCTTTAGCTAGCTCAACTGGATCTCCTGCATCAATAAGGTTGACAAAATTGACACCTTTTACAGTTCTACCGTTTTTGATGTCTAAACAAGGTACGATTCTTTTTGTTAGCATTTTAAAACTGTTTTTCTAAGTCCTTTAAGTTTATAGCGCCTTCATAAAGTGCTTTTCCTATTATAACTGCTTCACAACCTAAATCTTCGAGTTTATTAATATCATCAATTGAGGTTACACCACCTGAGGCGATTAGTTTAATAGATTGACTTTCACTATTAGAACAGTTGTCAATAATTTTTTTATACAAATCAAACGAAGGACCTTCTAACATGCCATCTTTAGCAATATCAGTACAAACAATGTACTGTATTCCTTTCTTTTGGTACGTTTTGATAAAAGGAATTATTTCTAAACTACTTTGCTCCTGCCAACCATTGATAGCTACTTTTTCATTTTCACAATCGGCTCCTAATATGATTTTTGCTCCACCATATTTTTCAATCCATGTTTCAAAAGTTACACTGTCTTTTACAGCTATACTACCTCCTGTAATTTGTTTTGCTCCAGAATTGAAAGCGATATGTAAGTCTTCATCAGATTTTAAACCACCACCAAAATCTATTTTAAGACTAGTTTTGGAGGCAATAAGCTCCAAAACTCTATAGTTTACAATGTGTTTTGCTTTTGCACCATCTAAATCAACTAAATGCAAATACTCAATACCTGCACCTTCAAACTGTTTTGCAACTTCTAAAGGGTTTTCATTATATATTTTTTTGGTATTGTAATCGCCTTTGGTTAAGCGTACACATTTACCGTCTATGATATCTATTGCTGGAATTATCCTCATGATTTCTTTCCTGCAAAAGCAGGACTCTTTTTTAATTAATAATTTATTTTGAGATGCTGAAACTGGTTCAGCATAACATTATAGTTCTATAAAATTCTTTAAAATTTGTTCTCCTGCTGTACTACTTTTTTCTGGGTGAAATTGTACGCCATAAAAGTTTTTATTTTGTAATGCAGAAGAATATGTTAACCCATAATTAGTTTTAGCAATGGTTTGATTACATACTTCCGCAAAGTAGCTATGCACCAGATACATATAATCTTGCTCATTACTGTTTTTAAATAAAGGTGACTTCAAATCAGTAATGGAATTCCATCCCATTTGAGGTACTTTTAAAGCATCAGAAAACCGTTTTACACTAACATTAAATACACCTAAACCTTGAGTGTTGCCTTCTTCGGTAAAACTACAAAGCAATTGCATCCCTAAACAAATCCCTAAAACAGGTTGCTTTAACTCTGGAATTAAAAGATTAAGTTTTGATTTTTTCAACATATTCATTGCTGATGATGCTTCTCCTACTCCTGGAAAAATTACTCTGTCTGCTGATTTAATTTCTTCAGAATTATTTGTCAATATCGCTTCTACTCCTAACCTATTAAAAGCAAACTGAATACTCTTAATGTTTCCTGCTCCATAATCTATAATAGTTACTTTCATTTCTTATCGATATAATTTTTGTTGTACAAAATCACTCGAAGTGACATTTACAAAACCCCTTTAGTTGATGGTAAAATCATTTTTTCTACATCTCGTTTTACTGCCATTTTAATAGCTTTAGCAAATGCCTTAAAAATGGCTTCAATTTTATGATGTTCGTTAGTACCTTCAGCTTTTATATTGAGATTGCATTTGGCACCATCAGTAAACGATTTAAAAAAATGAAAGAACATTTCGGTTGGCATTTTACCTATCATTTCTCTTTTAAAATCAGCACCCCAAACTAACCAATTTCGTCCTCCAAAGTCAATAGCTGCTTGAGCTAGACAGTCATCCATTGGTAAACAAAATCCGTAACGTTCCATTCCTAACTTATTGCTTAATGCTTTTGAAAACACTTCGCCTAAAGCAATTGCTGTATCTTCTATAGTGTGGTGTTCGTCAACTTCTAAATCACCATCGACTTTAATATCTAAATCAAGCTGACCGTGTCTTGCAATTTGGTCTAGCATATGGTCAAAAAATGCAATTCCTGTATCAATATTACTTTTACCAGTTCCGTCAACATTAAGATTGATTGCTATTTGGGTTTCTTTAGTATTTCTTTCAATACTAGCCGAACGATCTTTAACTTTTAAGTATTGATAAATTGCTTTCCAATCTGTCGTTGTAATTGAAATACAATCTGTAATACTCTGTAAAGATGTTTCAATTTCATTGGCTCCTAAATTTGGGTCTTGAGATAAATAAATCCCTTTAGCTCCCAAGTTTTTTGCAAGTTCCATGTCAGTAATTCTGTCTCCAATAACAAACGAATTTTCTAGGTCATACGCATCAGAAAAATACTTAGTCAGTAAGCCTGTTCTAGGTTTACGAGTGTTAGCGTTTTCTTCAGGAAATGTTTTATCAATATAAACTTCAGAAAAAATAACACCTTCATTAGCAAATGCATTGATTATCTTGTTTTGAGCTGGCCAAAACGTATCTTCAGGAAATGAATTAGTGCCCAAACCATCCTGATTAGTAACCATAACCAATTCATAATCGAGTTCATTAGCTATTTTACTCATATACTGAAACACCTTTGGATAGAACTCCAATTTCTCTAAACTATCCAATTGATAATCTACAGGAGGCTCAAGCACCAACGTTCCATCTCTATCTATAAACAATACTTTTTTCATTGGTCTAAATATTTTAATGTCTTAATTAATTTTTTGTTTTCATCAGGTGTTCCAACTGTTATCCTTAAACAGTTTTCGCATAATGGTTGATTAGTTCTATTACGAACTACAATTCCTTCTGCAATTAATTGCCTATACCTTAAATTGGCATCATCTACTTTCATCAAGATAAAATTTGCATCAGAAGGGTAAATTTTTCCTATAAATTTCAAATCCCCAAGTGCTTTTATCAATACTTCTCTTTCTAAAATTAAAATCTTTACCTCTTGCTTCACTTTATTAATTTCTAATAATCGTTCAAGAGCTTTTTGTTGTGTTAATGCATTGACATTATAAGGCGGTTTTATTTTGTTTAATATCGAAATTATAGCTTCTGAAGCATAACATACACCTAATCTTATACCAGCTAATCCATAAGCTTTAGAAAGTGTTTGAGTAATAATTAAATTAGGAAAATCCTCTAGTTTACTCAACCAACTCTCTTGATTTGAAAAATCAATGTAAGCTTCATCTATAACCACAATACCATTAAACCCTTTAATTAACTCTTCAATATTTTTCGCATTGAAACTATTAGCAGTAGGATTGTTAGGTGAGCACAAAAAAAGCAGTTTGGTATTTTCTTTTTGACTCTCTAAGATAGGTTTTACATTAGGTTGAAATGTTTCATCTAAATTAATTTCAATAACCTTTACAGCATTGGTGTTTGCCAACACTTCGTACATACCATAAGTTGGAGGTAAAACAATGACTTCATCCTTAGTTGGTTCACAAAATGCTCTAAAAATCAAATCGAGTATTTCATCACTTCCATTTCCTAATAAAATCTGAGAACATTTAATCTCTTTAATTTCTGATAGTTTTTCTTTTAAACTGCTTTGTTGAGGATCAGGATACCTATTTAATCCGTTGTTAAAAGGATTTTCATTAGCATCTAGAAACATCATGTCTCTATTGAACTCTTTAAACTCATCTCTCGCTGAAGAATATGGTTTTAAAGCCTTAACTGGCGGTCTTACTATATTATTTATATTGAAGCGTGTTTTCATTTTATTGATACTTTGTCTGTTCGAGTGATTTTCCTGAAAATTGTATCGAGAACTTATTACATCTCGATACAATTCTTAATTCTTAAAAATCACTCGATGTGACATTTATAACTTAAATCTTTGAGTCTTATGGTAACCGCATTTTTGTGAGCTTGTAAACCTTCAGCCTCTGCCATTAGCTCAATGCTTTGTCCTATATTTTTTATACCTTCTTCACTAATTTTTTGAAACGTAATGCTCTTAGTAAAACTATCTAAATTAACTCCTGAATAGGATTTACTAAATCCATTAGTTGGCAAAGTATGGTTTGTTCCTGAAGCATAATCACCAGCACTTTCAGGTGTGTAATTACCAATAAATACAGAGCCTGCATTTATAATCCCATCAATAAAAAAGGCTTCGTCCTTTGCACACACAATAAAATGTTCTGGTGCATATTCATTAATTAACTCTAAAGCTTCAATATTAGAATTCAGGTAAACAATTTTTGAATTTGAAATAGACTGTTCTGCAACTGATTTTCTTGGTAGAATTTCCAACTGCTTTTTAACTTCGTCCTCTACTTGCGAAGCCATTGCTTTTGAAGTTGTCACTAAAATAACTTGACTATCTGTACCATGCTCTGCTTGACTTAATAGATCTGAAGCCACAAAAGTTGCATTAGCAGAATCATCAGCAAATACCAATAATTCACTTGGTCCTGCAGGCATATCAATTGCAACACCATATTTGGTAGCTAGTTGTTTTGCAACAGTAACAAATTGATTTCCTGGTCCGAATATTTTATAAACTTGCGGAATAGTTTCGGTTCCAAATGTTAAACTCGCTATTGCTTGAATACCTCCAACTTTATAAATTTTAGTTACACCACACAACTGAGCTGCATATAAAATTTCATTAGCAATTTGTCCATTTTTATTTGGTGGTGAACATAAAACGATTTCTGTGCAACCAGCAATTTTAGCAGGAACAGTAAGCATTAAAACCGTTGAAAACAATGGTGCTGTTCCTCCTGGAATGTATAAGCCTATTTTTTGAATAGCACGTTTTTCTTGCCAACAACGAACTCCTTTTGTGGTTTCTACGTCTACATTTTGGGTTTTTTGAGCTGTGTGAAATGTTTCAATGTTAGCTTTAGCTAATTGAATGGCTTGTTTTAATCCTGAAGGTACACTTTCAACTGCTTTTTGAATTTCTGAGCTTGTAACCAAGCTACTTTTTAAATCTACTCCATCAAAAAGGGAAGTATATTTACTAACAGCTTTATCTCCATTACGCTTAACATCATCAAAAACTTGCGTTACGGTATTTTCAATGTCGTCAATGGTTTTTGTTGGTCGTTGTAAAATTTTTGACCATTGTGCTTTACTTGGATTTATGATTGTTTCCATACTATATTACCATATTTTCTATTGGACAAACAAGAATACCCTCAGCTCCATTTGCTTTAAGTTCATCTATAATTTCCCAAAAGTCATTTTTATTGATTACTGAGTGTAGTGAGCTCCAACCTTCTTTTGCTAAAGGCATCACTGTAGGACTATTCATTCCTGGAAGAATGTTAATAATACTTTCCAAGTTTTTGTTAGGAGCATTTAGTAAAACATATTTGTTTTGTCTTCCTTTTAAAACCGACTTGATCCTGAATTGTAGCTTCTCTAATACCTGTTGTTTATCTTCACTAATGCTTGGAGACACTGCTAAAACAGCTTCTGACTTTAAAAGCACTTCAACTTCTTTTAGGTTATTTTTAAACAAGGTGCTTCCGCTGGAAACGATATCTACAATAGCATCGGCAAGTCCTATGTTTGGTGCTATTTCAACCGAACCGTTTATTATATGTAATTCAGCATTTACATTGTTTGATTGTAAAAACCCATTCACAGTGTTTGGATAAGATGTTGCAATACGCTTGCCTTCTAAATCCTGAATTGTTGAATATTTGGTAGACTTTGGTACAGCTACCGAAACTTTACAGGTAGAAAACCCTAGTTTTTCAACTATGGAAATATCTTTACCTTTTTCAACCAATACGTTTTCTCCTATAATAGCAACATCAACCACTCCATCTCTAAGGTATTGAGGGATATCACCATTTCTTAAATAAAAGACCTCTAAAGGAAAGTTTCTAGCCGAAGCTTTTAATTGGTCTTTGCCATTATCTATAGAAATCCCAACGTCTTTAAGGATTTTCATAGAATCGTCGTGTAACCGACCCGATTTTTGAACTGCAATTTTTAATTTACTCATTTTGGTTTTAATGTGTTTGAGTAAATCTTTTTTGGGAGATATTTTTACGTTTGTAAAAACAAAAAACCGCTTGATTTACTCAAACGGTTTTAAAAATATCTTGTTTTTATCCAATACATTTTCAGCTCGCTTGAGTGCAAGTATGAAAATGATGATGTAATTGAATAAAATTCATTTGTTGTTTTTGTTTGTACAAAGATTTAAAATAAAAATTTAAAAATCCAAATGAACTATTTAATATTTAGAAATTTTTAGCAATTTCTAGTTTTAATAGAATTTAATTATTGATTTCCTAAAATAATTGGCATTCCAGAATCTCCAGAACCAATAACAATTACTTTACTATTTGGTGACTCTGATAGTTTAATAGTTGCTTCAATACCTTTGTCTTGAAGAATTTTATCGGTTAAGGAAGCACTTAAAATTTTATTTGCATCAGCTTTACCCTGAGCTTCAATAATTTGTTTTTCGGCTTCTTTTTGGGCTGTAACCAACCTAAACTCGTATTCTAAAGACTCTTGCTCTTGTTTTAGCTTTCGTTCAATGGCATCCTTAATAGTTGGTGGTAAGGTAACATCACGCACTAAAACTTCATTAAGCTGAATATATTGGTCTTCAACAATGTTTTTGGTTTCTACAAAAATTTCTTGTTGAATAGCATCACGCTTACTTGAATACAACTGCTCAGGTGTGTATCGACCTACAACACTACGAGCTGCTGAACGAATTGCTGGCAACAACACTCGCTCTTTATACATTTCACTTTTTTCTTGGTGTAGTTTTCCTAAGTTAGAAAAATCTGGTTGAAACCAAACTGAGGCTTCTAATTTAATGTCTAATCCGTTTGATGAAAGTACATTCATTTTTTCCAAAACTTCTTGTTGCCTTACTTCATAAACATGTACTTTATTCCATGGTGCTACAATATGAAAACCTTCACCTAAAGGTGGCTTATCAGTCACTACACCTCCTCCAAAAGTTTTATATAACACACCTGCTTCACCAGAACCAATGGTTACTGCAGATTTAGCTAATACAATTATTAAAAGTACTACTCCAATTATGATGGGTAGTCCTATCTTTGGTAACTTATCCATTTTTGTTAGTTTTTAAATTAATCCGTTATATTTTCTGATAAACCACTCAGCAGTCAAGCTTAAAACTATGACAGCGAGTAAGTATTTCCAATCGATTAAAGGTACAACATTTTTGCTGCTTTTTTGTAGTGTTGCAAACCTAGTATCGCTCGTTAACGTTTTTACTAAGCTGCTGGTATTATCAATGAAAAAAGAGTTTCCTTTAGTGGATGCTGCAAGTCTTTCTAACTTAGCGACATCAGCATTAAGAAACTGTTGTTCTACATTATAGTCTAAAATTTTCAGTTCGCCAGATTGAGATACATTTTCACCAGTAACTGATACCGTAAAACTGTATTCGCCAGCAGGAATTCCACTTAAATCTACCTGATAACCATTATTTTTTAGTACAAAAGGAAGTGTTCTGGAGTTGTTAGTTTCTTTATCTTTTAAAGTGATGTTTAAATTACCACTAGTGTCAAACTCATAGTTTTTATTAAAATATTGAGCATTAATTTTTAAGTCTTCATTTCCGTTGTAAAAAGACTCGTATTCAACGTTTAGTCTTGTACGTCTTTGTTTAGAACTTAAATATTGAACCATCTTACCGATAAAATTATCAAACGGTTCAAAAGATTTTTGCTCAAGAAAACTTTGTGCTCGCCATTTCCAAATACCTTCACCATTAAGTAAGGCTTCTCGTGTTTCATTAATTTCAAAAGTAGCTAGCAAAGGTTCTCCTATAGCTATTCCATTTACAGTTTTATAGCAAATGGTTTGAATTGGTAAGTTAAATTCGGTTTCGCCATATTCTGAACGCAAAGGAGGAAATTCATCAAAACTGACATTTTCAATAATAAAAGGTGTGTAATTTAAGTTTAACTCTGGTAAAAAATCTTCGGTTTGATTGGTTATTGTTTGCTTGTAATTACTTTGTAGCGCGTTAAGTGCATTCCAACTTGTTTTTGTACCAGCAATTACCCATTTATTAATTTTTAAACGATTGATTTCATCAAACGCTTGTTTAAACTTCATATTAGGTTGATACACTATTGCTAGCTGATAGTCGCCTGCGTTGGAAACAAACTCTTCAGGTGTTACAAGTGTTGCTTGACGCTGTTCGTTACTTTCAATACTCTTTTTTAAGGCTCCAATATCAGGATGCAAAATATCAGAAACTATAGCTACGTTTGTTTTTTGGTCTATAACTTCTACAGCAAAGTTTTTTATATTGTTTACTGTGTTTTTTTCGTTCTCTATCGGAACAATTTCAGCTTTATAACTTGACACTCCTGCTCTATTAGCTGGTAAAGTTAAATTAATGACTTTTGAAGTGCTTGTTGCTGTAAAATTGATATTTTGCGAATACACAACTGTGTTTCCTGAAGTGATATTGAAAGTGGTTGAAACCGAACCTTCTCCACTGTAAACAAGAATAGCTTCAATAGGAAATCTATTTTTCAAGTATGCATATTTATTGACATTCAACTGCTGGATTTTTAAATCAATAAACTGTGTAGTATCTCCTAAAATTATTGGGTAAATAGGCTGCTTATACTTATTTGTAGAAAACTCATAATCGTTACCGTAGGTTTGGTTTCCATCGGTTATCAATAGCGTTGGAGCTACTGAATTACTATAAATTTCTGATAAGCGGTCAAATGCTAAAGCCATATTAGATTGTCTATCAGAATAGGATAACGAATCTGTTTTAGATAAGGTTTTTCCGAAGGTATAAAACTCTAGATTAAAATTTTCATTTAAAGAGTCATTGGCTTTTAAGCGTTCAATTAACTCATTGGTATTATTGCTTTGGTTTAAATACCTAACAGACTCTGAATTATCAGTGGCTATAACAAGTGTTGGTTTTTCATTGTAATAAGTGGTTTGCTCAAATTTTGGATTGATAAGTAAAAGCATAATAGCAAACAAAGTCACAAATCTTAAAACAGCTAAAAACTTATGACTATTGCTCTTACTTTTTGATTTATATATATACTGAAAAAGCGCTAATAAAAGCGCTATGATTCCAGATAGTATTATATATATAATGGTGCTTTCTTGCACTATTGTTTAACTTTTATAATTTCAAAACCGTCTAAAAAACGTTCTATTTTACTATTATTATCATTTTCAGGAGTGCAAATTACTTGAGAAATGTACATTGAGTTTGTAACTAAAGTAACACGTATGTATATAAAACCGCCTTGAATTTCAATTTTTACATCTCTTCCTGGATAGCCATTGAAGGTGATTTTTTTATCAAATATTAAAGTGCCGTTTACATTACTTACTGCTCCTTTAACTGCTCCATCTAAAACAGTAGTATTATACTTATCATCTGCATCTATAAATTGTTCTTCAGGATAATCAGATTTTATTGTACTATACACAACATTATCGTCTTGTTGTGGAGTACACATAATCATATGCATATCTAGTGTTCCTACTGCTGTATCAACTTGTTGTACAGTACGCTTAGGCGTTTCGGGAAAATATGCTATAAAGGCTAAATCTTCAGATTTGTACTTTTGCCAATCTTGAGCTATTGCCTGAATAGATAATAAGCAACAAATTGCAATTAAATAAGAGAGTTTTTTCATAAGATTTGAAATAATATATTGATTAGGTTAGCATTCCTCCATCAACGTTTAGGGTTTGACCAGTAACATAAGCACTCATATCACTAGCTAAAAACACACATACGTTTGCAATATCTTCTGGTGTACCACCACGTTTTAAAGGTATTGCATCTCTCCATCCTTTTACTGTATCTTCATCTAGTTTTGCAGTCATTTCAGTTTCTATAAACCCAGGAGCAATCACGTTACTTCTGATGTTTCTTGAACCTAGTTCTAAGGCAACCGATTTTGAAAATCCTATTATACCAGCTTTTGATGCTGCATAATTAGTTTGTCCTGCATTTCCTTTAACACCAACAACAGAACTCATATTAATGATAGATCCTTTACGTTGTTTTAGCATAGTACGTTGTACTGCTTTTGTCATATTAAAAACAGATTTAAGGTTAACTTCAATAACCTTGTCAAAATCTTCTTCAGTAATACGCATTAATAGGTTGTCTTTTGTAATACCTGCGTTGTTTACTAATATATCAATGCTTCCAAATTCTTTTACAACGTCATCAGCCAATTCTTGAGCTTGATTAAAATCTGCAGCATTACTTTGATAGCCTTTAGCTTTAACACCAAGTGCGTTTAATTCATTTTCTAATTGATTAGCAGCTTCTACAGAAGAGCTATAGGTAAAAGCCACATTGGCTCCGTGTTGTGCAAAAACTTCAGCAATTCCTTTTCCTATACCTCTACTTGCACCTGTGATAATAGCTGTTTTTCCTTCTAAAATTTTCATTGTTAGTTTTAATATTAGTTGATGTTCAAATATAGCAAATACAAGTTGCACGAAATAAAAAAACCTCACAAATTCTTGTGAGGTTTTTAACATTGTTATTGAGATTCCGAAACAGGTTCGGAATGATAATTTCAATTACAGCTTTACGTCTTCAGGCTTTTCGTAGTTGAATAAATGATCAACATCCATTTCTTGCACTTCTCCTAATTTGCTTAACGCTTTAAAGTCGATTTCTTTTTTGTTACCAATAACCATTACGTTATAGTTTTCACCCTTAATATTTGTATTGAAGAAGTTTCTTAAATCTTCAATAGTCATATCTTTTATAGTGTTATAGATTTCCTCTCTGTTATCGTTATCTATACCTCTTTTTTGAAGTCCTTCATAAGTCCAGAAGATATTAGATTTTGTAATACGTTGTGCAGCAATCTTTTTTAATGTAGCTTCTTTAGCAGCATTAAATTGCTCTTCAGCTTCAGGCATATTAGTCATAAGCTCCATCATTGCATCTACTGCTTGTGGCATCTTGTTTGCTTGAGTACCAATGTAAGCCATTACATAGTTAGACTCGTCTTTATCACTTGCATTACTATAGCTAGAAAACGCTGAGTAAGCTAACGATTTAGACTCTCTAATTTCTTGGAATACAATTGAAGACAAACCACTACCAAAATATGTGTTGAATAAAGTAGAAGCTGCCATGTTTTCAGCTTTAAAAGGTTCTCCTTTTGCTAAAAATAACATTTCAGACTGTACCATATCGTAATCTACAAAATACACGTTACCTCCTGTTTCTTTTTCAACATAAGCTGTAGCTTCAGGGTATTCTTTTAACTCAGTAGGTAAAATGTGATGTGTATTTAACGCTGCAATAGCTGCTTCAACATCTTTACCATAATAGAATACACGCTGTTTGTAGTTTTTCATGTCTTTAACTAAGTCAACTAACTCTTGTGGATTTACTGTTGCTAGTTCACTAGCTTGCATGATGTTTCTTAATCTTGAATTTTCACCATACTTACCGTAGTTCATTAATCCGTTAAAAAGAATATTTCCTTTTTGAGTTTTACCGTCTTGTCTTCCTTTTATGATTTGATCAACATACTTATCATAAGCTTCTTGGTCTGGAACAGCATTAGCCCATAAATGCTCTAATAGCTCTAGCCCTTTAGGCAAGTTTTCTTTTAAACCACTTAAACCTACATAAGACTTCTCTGAACCTGCACTTACATAATAATCGATACCTAATTTGTAAAATTCTTTCTTAAGATCTTCAGCTGAGTATTTATCAGTTCCTAAGTACTCTAAATATCCAACAGCTAATCCTAACTTTTTATCGTTATCACTTCCCATATCAAAAATGATATTTAAGTCGAAAAGATCGTTCAACTCATTTTCAATATAAGATACTTTAATTCCATTATCGGTTTTGGATTCTTTAATCGCTGTTTTGTAATCAACGTATTGTGGCTGTAATTCAGCTGCTTCAATAGCATTAAAGTTTGTTAAGTACTCAGAGCTCTTATCTCTGTTAAGATTTACAGGAGTAATACCAGGATTTTCAACCTTTACGATTGAGTTATCTTCTCCTTGACGCTTGTAGGTTACTACATAATTGTCTTTGTAAAAACCATTAGCAAAATCTACTAATTCTTGTTTAGTGATTTTCTTTAAATCATCTAAAAACTTCACTTTTCTTTGCCAATCTTCGTGGTGAATGAAAGCATTATAATACATTGAAGCTAAAGCGGTACTGTTTTCGTACTGTCTAGTTTCGCTAAGCTTAAGGTCGTTAATAACTGCGTCTAACATCCAATCTTCAAATTCTCCTTTTTTAAGCTTATCTATTTGGGCTAATAGTAAATCTTTAACTTCATCTAGTGTTTGTCCTTCTTTAGGAGAACCATTAAATGTATGGTATCCATAATCATTTAAAAAAGTAGGAGAACATCCAGCATATTGTACAACTTGTTGCTGATTTAAATTTAAATCAATTAAACCTGCTTTACCATTAGCTAAAATCATATCGGCAAGTGTCATTAATTTTTCTTCATCGGTATTTACACCTTTAGAACGGAAAGCTATAGATACACTTTCTGATTCTGGACCAAACACTTCTTTTACAATTGGAGCAGTTATTGGCTCTTCAACTGGCAACGTAGGGTGTGTAACTTCTTTACGCTCTAATTTTCCAAAAGTTTCATTTACCTTTTTTATTGTAGCATCAAAATCTAAATCACCAACTAATACCATTGCCATGTTATTTGGCACATAATATTTATCGAAATAATTATGAATTGCTACCATTGAAGGATTTTTTAAGTGCTCTCCTGTACCAATAGTAGTTTGTTGTCCGTAAGGGTGGTTTGGAAACAAACCATCTAACATTGCTGCGTATGATTTTCTAAAATCGTTATCCTGACCTCTGTTAAACTCTTCAAAAACAGCTTCAAGTTCAGTATGAAATAAACGCAATACTAACTGGCTAAAACGCTCACTTTCTAATTTTAACCATTTATCTAACTCATTAGCAGGAATTTTGTTTTTGTAAACTGTTTCCTCAAACCAAGTATGTGCATTTGTTCCTGTAGCTCCAAGAGAGCTAACCATTTTATCATACTCGTTAGCTACACAATAGTTTGAAGCCTCTAGCGATACTTCATCTATCTTCTTATAAAGCGCTTTTTTCTTTTCAGGATCAGTTTCAGCTTTATGCTCTTCGTACAAATCAGAAATTTGCTTTAAATACTCTTTTTCTTTTTCCCAGTCTAACGCACTAATCTCATCAGTACCTTTAAACACCATGTGCTCTAAGTAGTGTGCTAATCCAGTAGATTCTTTAGGATCATAGTTAGAACCAGCTCTAACTGCTATGTAAGTTTGAATTTTTGGCTCGTCATTATTTTTACTTAAGTATACTTTTAAACCATTGTCTAGAGTATACAAACGTAAACCTGTTGGATCGTTTTCAACAGTTTCATAAGAAAACCCACTAGCGTCTTTATGTGTTTCAACAGCATAAGCCAAAGTGTCATTGCCTTTATCGGTTTTGCAGCTAAACACTACAAACAGTGATAAACACAAGTAAAGTAATTTAAATTGTTTCATTTGTTGATTTGTTAATTGATAAAAAAATTCCGTTGACTAAGATACAGCCAACGGAATGATAACGAGATATTTTTGTATATATTTTAACAAAAAGTTATGATAAAACTTCTGCTACTTTTTTACCTATTTCAGCAGGTGAATCAACTACATGAATTCCACAATCTCTCATAATTGCTTTTTTAGCTTGGGCAGTATCGTCACTACCACCAACTATAGCTCCAGCATGACCCATTGTACGTCCTGCAGGCGCAGTTTCACCAGCTATAAACCCAATAATAGGTTTTTTGCTTCCGCTGTTTTTATACCATTTAGCAGCATCAGCTTCTAATTGACCTCCAATTTCTCCAATCATAACAACAGCTTCAGTTTCTGAATCGTTAATTAACAACTCAACAGCTTCCTTAGTCGTTGTTCCAATAATTGGGTCTCCACCAATACCAATTGCTGTAGTAATTCCTAAACCTTGTTTTACTACTTGGTCAGCCGCTTCATAAGTTAATGTTCCTGATTTTGAAACAATCCCTACTTTTCCTTTTTTGAAAACGAAACCAGGCATAATACCTACTTTAGCTTCACCAGGAGTAATTACTCCAGGACAGTTAGGACCTATTAAACGACAATCTTTATCTTTAATATAGTTTGAAGCCGTAATCATATCAGCAACTGGAATACCTTCAGTAATGGTGATAATTACTTTAATACCAGCATCAGCAGCTTCCATAATTGCATCAGCAGCAAACGCTGGTGGTACAAATATAATAG
Organism: Gaetbulibacter sp. PBL-D1; assembly: GCF_050509525.1. NCBI lineage: Bacteria > Pseudomonadati > Bacteroidota > Flavobacteriia > Flavobacteriales > Flavobacteriaceae > Gaetbulibacter > Gaetbulibacter sp. PBL-D1. Next base: position 71,363 of record NZ_JBNWKB010000003.1, read on the forward strand.
TTGTATCTGCTCCTACTGAATCAACAGCTTCTTTTACAGTGTTAAAAACTGGTTTATCTAAATGAGTTTGACCACCTTTTCCTGGTGTAACACCTCCAACAACATTGGTTCCATACTCAATCATTTGTCCAGCGTGAAAAGTACCTTCACTACCTGTAAAACCTTGTACTATAATTTTTGAATTCTTATTTACTAAAACGCTCATCTATATTTTGATTTTTATTTTAAAAAACGTTACAAAAATACTGTTTTAACACCTATAAAAAAGTGTTTTATACTTTTATTTTTAAAAATGATTTAAGACTCTCTAAACTTACATCTGCTTGCTGGCTTATTTCGTAACCACGATAGAGTTTATTGTCTTTTAACTCCCAGATAGTTATAAAATGTGCCATTGGTTGTTCTTCATCAGGATCTTCAATTGTTCTTACATGAACAGTATATCTCGTAGTCACAAAATTTTCATCAGCTAACAGATGACTGATTTCAACTCTAAACGATTCATACGTTCTACTGATATCTAAGAATAAATCTTTAATATCATTAAACTTTAAAACAGAAAACCCTTTACTACTACTCCAATGCAGTAAACAATCTTTATGTAGATAATTATCAATTACAGTTGTATCATTGGCAAAATCTGATTCATAAAAACGTTTTACATATTCTTTTGGAGTCATGATTTATTTTTTAATTGTTCTAAAATTTCAGGAATCTTCTTGATAGAAGCTATTTCTTTATATTTAGATCTAAAATCGTCTGCTGGTGTCCCAAAATAGCTATTGTTACCTTCAAGAGATTTACTTACTCCTGATTGTGCAGAAATAACTGCTTTTGAGCCTATAGTAATTCCACTTGTAATACCTACTTGTCCCCAAATAGTTACTTCATCTTCAATTACTACACAACCTGCAATACCTACTTGCGATGCAATGAGACATTTTTTACCAATAACAGTATCATGCCCTATTTGAATTAAGTTATCTAGCTTAGAACCTTCTCCAATGGTCGTATCTCCTGTAACACCTTTATCTATTGTACAAGAAGCTCCTATATCAACATTATCTTGAATAACTACTCGACCTCCAGAAAGTAAACGATCAAAACCAGTTGGTCTTTTTTTGTAGTAAAATGCATTTGCGCCTAATACAGTACCTGAATGTATTGTAACATTATCACCAATAACAGCATCATCATAAATACTTACATTGGAATGGATAACACAATTGTCACCTATTATAACATTATTACCAATAAAACAATTGGGCTGAATAACTGTGTTTTTTCCAACTTTTGCAGTCTTTGATATTGCAATATCAGAAGCTTGAAACGGTTTAAAATGTTGCGTGAGTTTATTAAAATCTCTAAAAGGGTCATCACTAATTAATAGTGCTTTTCCTTTAGGACATTCTACCTCTTTATTAATTAATATTATGGTTGCAGCAGATTGTAATGCCTTATCATAATACTTAGGATGATCAACAAACACAATATCTCCTGATTCAACCACATGAATTTCGTTCATGCCCAAAACAGGAAAGGTCTCTTCTCCAACATAATCACACTTAATTATGCTAGCTATTTCTTTTAAAGTATGTGGTTTAGAAAATTTCAATTAAAGCTATTCTTTAATTCTTTCTTTGTAAGTTCCTTTTTCAGTTTCAATCTTAATCTTGTCTCCTTCATTAATAAACAAAGGAACATTAACCTCTGCTCCTGTCTCGACAGTTGCAGGTTTTGTTGCATTAGTTGCTGTGTTTCCTTTTACTCCAGGTTCAGTTGCAGTAACTTCAAGAATAACGCTTGCAGGCATTTCAACAGACAAAGGTAAATTATCTTCTGTGTTGATAAGCACAGTTACTACTTCTCCTTCTTTCATTAATTCAGGTCTGTCTAAAGCAGCCTCCAATAAACGAATTTGAGTATAGTCTTCAGTATTCATAAAATGGTAAAATTCTCCATCGTTATATAAAAACTGAAACTTGTGAGTTTCTACTCTAACGTCTTCAATTTTATGTCCTGCAGAAAAGGTGTTATCTATAACTTTTCCTGTAGTTACACTTTTTAATTTTGTACGAACAAACGCTGGACCTTTACCAGGTTTTACGTGTAAAAACTCTATAATTTTATAAATATCATGATTGTATCTAATACACAATCCGTTTCTAATATCACTTGTAGTTGCCATAAATTAATTTGATTTAAAATATCCTTTCATAATACCTCGTTGAGAGTCTTTGATAAATTGAAGTATTTCATCGCGTTCTGAAGTCGCTTCCATTTCAGCTTCAATAATCTCAGCAGCTTGGGTATTGTTATAATTTTTTTGATACAGAATTCTGTATATATCTTGAATTTCTCTAATTTTTTCGGTTGAGAACCCTCTTCGTCTTAGTCCTACAGAGTTTATACCAACATAAGACAAAGGCTCTCTTGCTGCTTTTACATAAGGAGGCACATCTTTTCTTACTAAAGACCCTCCTGTTACAAAAGCATGATTACCAATTGAACAAAATTGGTGTACAGCAGTCATACCAGCAAGTACAACATAATCACCAACAGTAATATGACCTGCTAATGTTGAGTTGTTTGAAAAAATACAGTTATTACCTACAATACAATCGTGAGCAATGTGGCAATACGCCATAATTAAACAATTATCTCCTACAACTGTTTTCATCTTATCAGTTGTGCCTCTATTAATGGTAACACACTCTCTTATAGTTACATTATCTCCAATAATTGTAAGTGTGTCTTCGTCTTTGTATTTTAAGTCTTGAGGTACTGCAGAAATTACAGCGCCAGGGAAAATATTACAGTTTTTTCCTATTCTTGCACCTTCCATAATGGTAACATTACTTCCAATCCAAGTACCTTCACCTATAGTTACATTATTGTTGATTGTTGTAAAAGGTTCTATTACGACATTCTTTGCAATTTTTGCTCCAGGATGCACGTATGCTAATGGTTGGTTCATTTTTGTAATTTTAATTTAAATAAATAGGTGAAAATGTATTCGCCTATTTGATTGACCAAAGCACTTAAAATATAAGTTTCTGTCTGGTTCATGTTTATTTCACTTTAGATATTTGAGCCATAAGTTCTGCTTCAGCGCATAACTTTCCGTTTGCATAAGCATATCCTTGCATGTGGCATATACCACGACGAATAGGTGTAATTAAATCACACTTAAATATCAATGTGTCACCAGGAACTACTTTTTGCTTAAACTTAACATTATCTATTTTCATAAAGAAGGTTAAGTAGTTTTCAGGATCTGGCACTGTACTTAACACCAGAATACCTCCTGTTTGTGCCATAGCTTCAACTATTAAAACTCCTGGCATTACTGGAGCTCCTGGGAAATGACCTGCAAAGAAAGGCTCATTCATAGTGACGTTTTTCATACCTATAACACCACTATCAGTCAATTCAAATATTTTGTCAATAAGCAAAAATGGCTGTCTATGAGGCAACATTGCCATAATTTGATTGACATCCATTAATGGTTCTTGGTTTAAATCTACACTAGGAACATTGTTACGTCTTTCATTTTTAATGATTTTAGACATTTTTTTAGCAAACTGCGTATTGATATAATGCCCTGGCTTGTTAGCTATAATTTTCCCTCTAATTCGAGTTCCTACTAAAGCTAAATCTCCTATTACATCTAACAGTTTATGTCTAGCCGCTTCGTTAGGATGATGTAACGTAAGATTATCTAAAATTCCATTTGGTTTTATTGCTAGAGTCTCTTTATTAAAAGCTACTTTAAGTTTTTCGGTAGTTTCTTTTGACAATTCCTTATCAACATAAACTATTGCATTGTTTAAGTCGCCTCCTTTAATAAGTCCATGCTCTAAAAGCATTTCTAGCTCATGTAAGAAACTAAAGGTTCTAGAGTCAGAAATATCATCTTTAAAATCGGAAATATGATTTAAAGTTGCATTTTGAGTACCTAATACTTTTGTACCAAAGTCAACCATTGTTGTAATTTGATATTCTTTTGAAGGCATAACAATAATTTCGCTACCTGTTTCTTCATCAGAATACGACACAACATCAGACACTACATATTCTTCTCTAAAATCGTCTTGCTCTTCAATTCCTGCATTTTCCAATGCTTCAACAAAGAATTTTGAAGATCCATCCATAATTGGAGGTTCTGAAGCGTTTAGCTCAATAATAACGTTGTCAATATCCATTCCAACCAAAGCAGCCAAAACATGTTCAGAGGTTTGAATAACAACTCCATTTTTTTCTAAACATGTACCACGTTGTGTGTTGGTAACATAGTTTGCATCAGCTTCGATTACTGGATTACCTTCTAAATCAATTCTTTTAAAAGAGTAACCATTATTTACCGAAGCAGGTTTAAAAGTAAGTGTTACATTTTTTCCTGTATGCAACCCAACACCTGTAAGCGAAACTTCTTTTTGAATGGTTTTTTGCTTAACGTCTGTTTTAATTATTGCCATTTACTTTTTTTTCTATTTCATTAATATCTTTTACAATCTTAGGAAGATTTTTAAAGTATACATAGGACTTATTAAAATCACCATAACTTAATGCTGGCGAACCTTGTAACACTTCATTATCCTTAATGTTTCGTCCAATTCCTGATTGTGCTTGGATTTTTACATTATTTCCTATTGTTATATGTCCTACTATACCAACTTGACCACCTATAATACAGTTTTCACCTATTTTAGTAGATCCTGCTACACCTGTTTGAGCTGCAATAACTGTGTTTTTACCAACTTCAACATTATGTGCAATTTGTATTTGGTTATCAAGCTTAACTCCTTTTCTAATAATTGTTGAGCCTAACGTTGCTCTATCAATAGTAGTAGCAGCACCAATATCTACATAATCTTCAATAATTACATTTCCGGTTTGTGGCACTTTGCTATATTCTCCTTTTTCATTAGGTGCAAAACCAAAACCATCAGCTCCAATTATAGCTCCTGAATTAATCACACAGTTTGAGCCTATGCAACTTTCAGAATAAATTTTAGCTCCAGAAAACACTATGGTATTATCACCAATTGTAACATTGTCTCCTATGTAAGCACTTGGAAATATTTTTACATTATCTCCTATTTTTACCTTATCACCTATATAAGTGAATGCGCCTACATAAACGTTTTCTCCATAGCTTGCTGTTTCTGAAATAAACGAGGGTTGTTCAACTCCGCTTTTATTAAGTTTTACCTGATTGTAATACTCCAACAATTTTGAGAACGATTTATAAGCATCTTCAACTTTTATTAAAGTTGTAGTGATGTCGTTTTCTGCTTCAAAAGTTTTATTAACTATTGTAATTGATGCCTTTGTAGAATAAATATAAGGCTTGTATTTAGGATTAGCCAAAAAGGTTAATGACCCTTCGGTTCCTTCTTCTATTTTGGAAAGTTTAGAAACTTCAACATCGGGATTTCCAATAATATCACCTTCTAAAATTCCTGCTATTTGTGTTGCTGTGAATTTCATTAATCGCAAAAATAGAAAAAATGTATCACATTTTATCCTTAGGATAACATATATAATATTTAGTCACTTGTTTTGAAAGGGACTTGATGTTGAACTGGTCTGATACTTTAGCGATGTCTACTATCTTTCCATTTTTTTGAAGAATATTAATCCCTTGCTTTTTGGCGTTGTAAGCCTGATTTGAAATTTCGCCATAAAACACAAAATACTCAGCTTCTTCTTTAGATATTGAATACTTGTTCATTAGGTTTTGAGTGTGTTTTAGCAAAACATCTTTCTTTATCCTTTTATTCTTTATTTTAACTTTAAGTAAATCTCTATTTATAATCATTTCACAAAGATTTCTCAGTACAAAATCTTCATGAAACTGCCATGTTTTCATTGCTGAAACAATATCATAATCGTCTAATCGCGAAAAGGCTTCTAGAGTATCTTTATTAAAATCATCTAGTGAGATTTCATTCTTAAGAAAATACTGCAAAGGTTCACTTGCTTGCAAATGAACTCCTTTATTAGTTAACTCCTTAGCTCTACTCAATACTCTCATTAACAACTGTTCAGCAGCTAAACTAGTTTTATGCAAATACACTTGCCAATACATAAAACGTCTTGCTACCAAAAATTTCTCAACACTATAAATACCTTTTTCTTCAACAACCAACACATCGTCAACTACGTTAAGCATAGTTATTAATCGCTCACTATTAATATTTCCCTCAGCAACTCCTGTGTAAAAACTATCACGCTTTAAATAATCTGACCGATCCATATCTAATTGACCAGATATTAATTGACATAAAAACTTTCTGGAATAGTTACCTTTAAAAATAGCTATAGCAAGCGTTAAACTTGAGTTAAATTCTTTATTCAACTGCTCCATAAAAAGCATTGAAATATCCTCGTGCGAGACTCCACTAACAATACTATGTTCCATAGCATGCGAGAACGGACCATGACCAATATCGTGTAATAAAATGGCAATATAGAGCGCATTTTCTTCTTCTTCAGAAATGGTAACTCCCTTAAAACGAAGTACATTCACCGCTTTTTGCATTAGATGCATACAACCAATTGCATGATGAAATCTAGTATGATGTGCACCTGGATAAACCAAATAAGACATTCCCATTTGGGTTATTCGTCTTAAACGCTGAAAGTATCTGTGTTCAATTAAATCAAAAATTAACGAATTTGGAATAGTAATAAATCCGTAAATTGGGTCGTTAAATATCTTAAGTTTGTTTACCTTATTCAAACTTCAATTTTTACTTTAAATTTAAACAAATATACATGAACAATATAAATATTCTTTGGGTTGACGATGAAATTGATTTACTTAAACCGCATATTCTCTTTTTAGAACAAAAGCAATATAAGGTTACTACATGCAAAAGTGGTACTGAAGCTATCGAAATTATTAACGATACTAATTTTGATATTGTTTTTTTAGATGAAAACATGCCAGGACTTACAGGATTGGAAACCTTGAATGAGATTAAAGAAAAGCGTGCTAACCTTCCTGTGGTTATGATTACCAAAAGTGAAGAAGAGTATATTATGGAAGAAGCTATAGGTAGTAAAATAGCAGATTACCTCATAAAACCTGTAAACCCAAATCAAATACTACTGAGTTTAAAAAAGAATTTGGATCATTCTAGGTTAGTTTCAGAAAAGACAACTTCTAACTACCAACAAGAGTTTAGAAAAATAGCTATGGATTTATCTATGGTTAACTCTTTTAAAGAATGGGAAGAATTGTATCAAAAACTGATTTATTGGGAATTACAGCTTGAAGATATTGAAGATGTTGGTATGACTGAGATTTTAGAATCTCAAAAAAGTGAAGCTAACCAACAGTTTGGAAAATTTATAGACAAGAACTACCCTAGTTGGTTTGATCACAACACCGAAGCACCTATAATGTCGCATACCTTATTTAAAGAAAAAGTTGTTCCTGAATTAAGCGACAAACAACCAACTCTTTTTGTTGTTATAGATAATTTACGTTACGACCAATGGAAAGCGTTTGAACCTATTGTAAACAATTACTACAAAAAAACATACGAAGAGCCGTTTTACAGTATTCTCCCTACAGCTACGCAATATGCAAGAAATGCTATTTTTTCTGGTTTAATGCCAAGTGATATGGAAAAGCTACATCCAGACCTTTGGAAAAACGACACTGATGATGGTGGTAAAAATTTACACGAAGCAGAATTTCTTGAAGCACAATTAAAACGCTTAGGGTTATCACACTTAAAACATGAGTATCACAAAATCACAAACTTAAAGTCTGGAAAAAAACTAGTTGAAAACTTTAAAGCTTTAAAAGACAACGACCTTACTGTAGTGGTTTACAATTTTGTAGATATGCTTTCTCACGCTAAAACCGAAATGGAAGTTGTAAAAGAGTTAGCTTCAAACGATAAGGCATACAGATCTTTAACACAAAGCTGGTTTAAAAACTCTCCATTATTAGAAATGATTCAACAAGCACAGCTTCTTGGTTTTAAGCTTATTTTAACCACAGACCATGGAACCATTAATGTAAAAAACCCATCAAGAGTAATTGGTGATAGAGATACTAGTTTAAATTTAAGATACAAAACTGGACGTAGCCTAACTTATGAAAATAAAGATGTACTTGCAGCTAAAGATCCAAAGACCATACATTTGCCTTCAATCACGATGAGTAGCTCTTATATCTTCGCAAAAGGCGATGTCTTTTTAGCTTATCCAAACAATTATAACCATTATGTAAGCTACTATAGAAACACTTATCAACATGGTGGAGTGTCTCTAGAAGAAATGATTATTCCGTTTGTTGTCATGAGTCCAAAATAATCTATGTAATGCAAAAAAATCCGACGAAATACACTTTTTATTGGTTTTTCTCGAATTTTATTCTTATACTTGTGCTGAATTTTATACTTAGCAAGTACAATTTTGGAAACAACTTATCAAATATCTGATATTCATTCAATTGCTGAAGCAGTTATAAAACATGCATCTTCTAGAACAATTTTGTTTTACGGAGAAATGGGTGTTGGCAAAACTACACTTATAAAAGCGATTGTCGAACATCTTGGTAGTAATGATTTGGTAAGTAGTCCAACTTTCTCACTTGTTAACGAATATTCATCTCCTTCTGATACAATTTTTCATTTTGATTTTTATAGAATTGAAAACGAGGAAGAAGCATTAAATTTTGGTATTGAAGATTACTTCTACTCTAGTGCATGGAAACTTGTAGAATGGCCAGAAAAAATTCCAAATTTAATACCAGATGACGCAGAAATCATAACAATTGTTTCTGATGAAAATGGTAAAAGAACCCTCAAATTTGACCAAAACATAAAATTAACCAAAAAAAAACCTATGGAGCAGCAAAATTTTTTGTAAAAAAAGTGACATCACACCAATAGAGCATAGTTGCAAAGTACGGAAAAACCGTAACGTTCAAGCGATTTCTGAAAATTATTTTAACATTTCTTTAACAGAATTTAACTCCTGTTGATTCTAAATTTGAAGTAATTAATTAATTAAATCCCTTGAATTATGAAAACAAAAAAGTACGTATTAGCAGTTGCTATTTTCGGTGGAATGTTATTTGCAGCACAGGCTACAAATTTAATTGACTTAAATGACCAAACAACAACAAACATCGAAAAAGCAAAAATCAAAATTCCAGGTCAAGGAAAATAGTGCTAAGTCATTAGTATATGGAACTATTATTGCTACTTTAATAGCTTTAACTCCATATATTTTTACCTTTTACGAGAGTGTCCCTAACGTTAAAGTTTGGGACACTTTTTTGTTTACATATAGCAGTAACTATTACACTAGTGCACAAATCACAGCTTGGACACTTATGAATAAGTTAATTCCGTTATTACTTATTTTTGTTTGGTTTTTTACATCAAGACATTGGTGGTATCATGCACTATTAGTGCCAATTGCAATGTATGTATATCAAGTAATTGAAATATTTAATGACGATTTAGAGTTTATAGATACTAGCAAGCAAATTTTTTATTTACTACCTGTTATGGCTATAGTTGTTCCTTCAATATATCTTATAAGAGTTAGAATATTTGATAAATTAAATGATGCTGATAAGACTATGCAAGACTTAGAAGATGAATTTAAAATTAAGCCAAAAGGTATTTTAGGAAAACTTAAAGATTACTTTTAAAGAGTTCTTTTAAAATTCAAATTATTATTTGTAATTTGAATATTATTTCAATCACAAATGAGTAAATCTTTATCTCCTTTTACAAGGGCTCAACTTTTGCCTCAAGAAGAAAAACTAGAAGTTTTAAGAAAAAAAGGCAATCTATACATTGGTATTCCAAAAGAAACTTATTTTCAAGAGAAAAGAGTTTGTTTAACTCCTGATGCAGTATCTGCTTTAGTGTCAAATGGACATAGAGTAATGATAGAATCTGGAGCTGGCGAAGGTGCTAACTTTAAAGACAAAAACTACAGTGAAGCAGGTGCCGAAGTTACCAAAGATACAGCTAAGGTCTACTCTAACCCTATTATTCTAAAAGTTGAACCACCTTCTCTTGACGAAATAAAACTTATTAATCCGCAAACGCTTCTTATTTCTGCATTACAGTTAAAAACTCAAAGTAAAAAATACTTTGAAGCTCTTGCTTCTAAACGAATTACAGCTTTAGCTTTTGAATTTATTAAAGATGAAGATGGTGCATATCCTGCTGTGCGATCACTTAGTGAAATTGCTGGAACAGCTTCAATTTTAATTGCTTCAGAATTACTATCTAATGTTAATGGTGGTAACGGATTAATGTTTGGTAATATTAGTGGTGTCCCTCCTACTGAGGTTGTAATTATAGGTGCTGGTACTGTTGGTGAATTTGCTGCACGTTCAGCAATTGGGCTTGGAGCCAATGTAAAGGTTTTTGACAATTCTATTACCAAATTACGTTGTTTACAGTCTAACCTTGGAAGAACAATATACACCTCAACCATTCAACCAAAAAACTTAATTAAAGCCCTAAAACGCTGTGATGTTGCTATTGGAGCTGTAAGAGGAACCAATAGAGCTCCTATTGTTGTTACTGAAGAAATGGTTGGCAGCATGAAAAATGGATCTGTTGTAATAGATGTTAGTATTGATATGGGAGGCTGTTTTGAAACTAGTGAAATTACAAATCATGACCATCCAACTTTTGAAGTCAATGGAGTTACTCACTATTGTGTACCTAATATTCCTGCTCGATACTCTAGATCTGCATCAGTTTCTATCAGTAATATTTTTACACCTTATCTACTAAAAATTGCTGAAGATGGTGGTATTGAAGATGCTATCAGGTTTGATAGAGGTTTAAAAAATGGTTTATACTTATATCATGGTGTTTTAACCAATAAGTCGGTAGCTGATTGGTTTGGTCTTAACTATAATGACGTAAACTTGCTTATTTTTTAGTTCAATTCATCTTTACTAAGTTGGAGTTTTGCTAAGGTTAAAAAGGGTTGTATTTTTACAGAAAATTTTCAATTTAACTAATGAAATTAATACAACGTATAGGTTACTACTTAGGAGGATTTTCAATAGGTTTAATACTTTTAGCCTTTTTTTTAAGAGGAAAAAATACTTCGTGTGATTATGGTCCAAACGCAAGAACCATTAAAAACATTTCAATTAAAAAACGATTGCTCTCTGATGAAACGAAAGCAATTATGAATACTCATGATATAGACACTACTACTATCACTAATTTAATTTTAACTGGAGATGTTAACTTTCAAGAAAGTGATACAAAGTCTGAAGATTGCAAAACTTATGTTATTGAAAACAAGTTAAATAAAAGTAATATTGCACTTCATATCAAAAACTGTGATTCAGTAGCTACTGTTCTTTCAATAGATTTTAAATAAAAAAGACTTGGATAACCAAGTCTTTTCTTTTTTTATCGAATAGGAATTTTTTTAACGAGTGCTTTATCATCGTATATCAACCTGATGATATAGATTCCTCTAGAAAATGAGCTTGTATCTATTTCTTTTATAACAGTTGACTCATCTTCTTCTTCAAAATCAATAGAAAACACGTGTTTTCCAGTAATATCAAATATAGACATGTTATTTACATTAACGCTTTGATAACCTGATACGCGTACTTTTAACACATCTGTTTGTGGGTCTTGATATACAAGAAAATCAAACTCCTCAGGCTCATCAGGAGTTTCAATTGATGAACAATCAACCACTGAAACAATTACTGAGGTCTCATCAAAATCTAACGCATTAAATACTGTTACCGAATATTCTAAACTCTCTTCAGGCGATACAGTTATGCTTTTAGTTGTATCTCCTGTACTCCATAAATACTCATCTCCTCCTGAAGCGGTAAGTGTAACAGTCTCTCCTAAACAAATTTCATTTTGCTCAACATCAACAACTGCTGTAACTTCTTCTAACACATTAACTGTTATTTGTTTCTCATCTTCACAATTGTTTATAAATCCTGTAACTGAATATGTTGTTGTAACACTAGGATTAACAGCTATGTTAGGCTGAGTTGCACCATTGCTCCATTGGTAACTATTAGCTCCTGTTGCTGATAAAGTAATATAATCACCTTGCAGTATCATAACTTCATCTCCATTTTGAATAATAACATTTGGATTAGGATTAACAGTAACTGTGACTTCGTCTTCATCTTGTTGATTACCTACATAAGCAATAACCGAATAGGTTGAGGTTGAACTAGGACTTACTGTTATACTTTGTGTAGTAGCTCCTGTACTCCATAAATAACTATCACCTCCTGAAGCTGTCAAAACAGTTTCATAACCTTGACAAATACTCACATCATCTCCTGCATTGGCTATTACTAAATCTTCAACAAAAACAACAACAGAATCAGACGCTTCACAGCCATTTGTAAATCCTGTAACTGAATAAGTTGTAGCCTCTGCTGGACTAACAGTTATACTTTGAGTAGTAGCTCCTGTGCTCCATAAATAAGTATCTGCTCCTGTAGCTGTAAGCGTAGTACTTTCTCCTACATTTATTGCAACATTAGAACCTGCATCAACAATTGGCAATTCATTCACAGTAACCATCACTTGATCAGTACTTGAACAACTGTTTTCAAAAACTTCAACTGAATATGTTGTTGTTTCACTTGGTGACACAGTTATACTTTCTGTAGTTTCTCCTGTACTCCATAAATATGTACTTCCTCCTGAGGCTGTTAACACAATAGAATCTCCAAAACAAACAGACACATCGTCTCCTGCATTAGCTATGGGAAGTGCATTTACTGCTACTGTAACATCATCTTGATCTGAATTACTTCCAGATTCATCAAAAACTGTAACAGTATAGGTTGTTGTTTCACTTGGACTTACTGTTATGCTCTGTGTAGTTTCTCCATTACTCCATTCATACGTTTCTCCTCCTGTAGCTGTTAAAACAACTTGTTCTCCTTCACAAATTGACACATCTTCTCCTGCGTCTGCAACTACATTGCTACCTTGCAAAAAAACAGTAACAGTGTTCGTGTTTTCACATCCATTTGTAAATCCTGTAACTGAATAAGTTGTTGTCTCTACAGGACTTACTGTTATACTTTGGGTAGTTTCTCCTGTACTCCATAAATAAGTATCTGCTCCAGTAGCTGTAAGCGTAGTGCTTTCTCCTACATTTATTGTAACATTAGGACCTGCATCAACAATTGGTAATTCATTTACAGTAACCATCACTTGATCAGTACTTGAACAATTGTTTTCAAAAACTTCAACTGAATATGTTGTTGTTTCACTTGGTGATACTGTTATACTTTGAGTAGTTTCTCCTGTACTCCATAAATATGTACTTCCTCCTGAAGCTGTTAGCGTAATAGAGTTACCAAAACAAACAGACACATCTTCTCCTGCATTAGCTATGGGAAGTGCGTTTACTGTTACAGTAACATCATCTTGATCTGAATTACTTCCTGATTCATCAAAAACTGTAACAGTGTAGATTATTGTTTCAGTTGGACTTACTGTAATACTTTGTGTGGTTTCACCTGTACTCCATTCATACGTTGCTCCTCCTGTAGCTGTTAAAACAACCTCTTCTCCTTCACAAATTGACACATCTTCTCCTGCATCAGCAACTACACTATTATCAACAACTGTTACAGTTACAGTATCAGAAGCTTCACAATCAGCCACAAAACCTGTTACTGTGTAAGTAGTAGTTTCGATTGGACTTACTGTTATTGACTCAGATGTCTCATCAGTATCCCATAAATATGTATCTCCTCCTGAAGCAGTAAGCGTAGTACTTTCTCCAAGATTAATTGTTACATCTTCTCCTGCGTTAATTATAGGAAGCTCACTAACAGTTACTAGTACTTCATCACTACTAGAACAATTGTTTTCAAAAACTTCAACTGAATATATTGTTGTTTCACTTGGAGATACAGTTATACTTTCTGTAGTATCTCCTGTACTCCATAAATATGTACTTCCTCCGGAGGCTGTTAGCGTAATAGAGTTACCAAAACAAACAGACACGTCTTCTCCTACATTAGCTTCGGGTATTGCATTAACAATAACTATTACATCATCTTGATCTGAATTACTTCCAGATTCATCATAAGCAGTAACAATATAGGTTGTTGTTTCTGTTGGACTTACTGTAATACTTTGTGTAGTTTCACCTGTACTCCACTCATACGTTGCTCCTCCAGAAGCTGTTAAAACCACCTCTTCTCCTTCGCAAATCGACACATCTTCTCCTGCGTTTGCAGTTATGCCTGTTGGATCTTGTGGTGCTTCTACAACCCACAACAAAGGATAAGAATTGTTTTCTAAGCTAGCGTTATCCCAATTACTTGCGAATATCACCTTAGAACCATCTCTATTTGGTACTGCATGAGCTTGATGGCTATATCCTGAATTTAAATTAGTATTATGCTTGGTAAATCTTTCTATAGTTTGAGAATTATCTAACTTAATAGCAAAAATCTCTCTTGTTGCTTCATAATTATTTACATTAGACGGATGCCCTTGTTCACTTACATAAGCCCATCCTGGTCTGTCTAAATTTCTAGTACTAATATGTCCTCCCCAAAGGCCACTATCACCTGATCCTCCTGAGAATGGAAAAATTCCTTGTTTTGCTCCATTATCTAATCTTGCATAAGACAAACTATAACCACTAACACCTTGGTATGCCACATAAACTTCATTTCCTTGAGCATCGTATCCTATATCTCCATGAGGTCTTCCGCTATATAAGTGTATTTCATTATTCATATACTTATCATAAGCTTTAATGCCCTGCAATGGTCCTGAACCATCAGAGTATCCACTCATTACTACATATTCACCAGATTGTGATACTGACACCCAATCAATATTAGCAGTTCCTAGAGACTTTGTTCCTAGAATTTCATCATTAAAAATATCGTAAACTAATATCGTTTTTTGTGATCCACTAGTTGCTATTAAAGCCACATAACGATCATCATTGGACAAATTACCTTCTCCATCTCCAACACTTACAGATGAATATCCTGAAAATGTTTTTAAAACAGTTTCATTTTGTGTAACTATATTTCTTCTGAATAATTGGTTCTCATGTGAATCATACGTAATGTCTGGTTCAACATTACTCCATAATGAACGACAATAAGCAGTTGTTAACACCTCATAAGTATTACCATCTAAAATTTTTGATGGCCAACCTGCAGTCATAATTTTAGTGCCATCAGCATTCCAAGGTTGCTTTTTGGCATAAATATGTCGTAATTGAGAACAATCACAACCAAATACATTTTCATCACTTATTCGGGTAACATTATTACCTGTTAATGGGTCCGTAAACGTAGCTAAATAATCAGGCACACTAGTTGGTACTTGATAAGTTCCCCAATCAACTGAATTAACATTAACATCAGGTGGGTAAACTTGAGCTATACTATAATACGATACAAATAAAATTAAACACAGTGCTTTTTTTAAACACAATAGGCCATAATTATGGCAACCAAAATTTAGGGGCTTCATCTACTATTAATCTTTGGGGCTTGCTATTATACTGGCAATCTATATAAATAATATCTAAAAATACGTTTTAACGCATTAATATTCGACAAAAAGAAAATATTTGAAATACTTTTCTTACAAATAAAGATTTTTCAGGATGAAATAGTGATTTTAGCGTCAACAAATATACGTGCAGAATGTAAAAAAAGTCGACTAACTACACAATTTTAACGTTTAAAAGTAAATTCCTACATAATTGATAATGAACATAGAACTATTAAATTAACTACATTTACATAAATTATTAGAATTTGAAGCCCAAAAAAAATATTGCTTTTGTTGTGTATAGTTTGAACTCTGGAGGTGCAGAACGCGTAGTAACTACATTAGCCAATTATTTTGCATTACAATACAATGTTACTATAATAACAATTGTTAATACTACACCATTTTATACCTTAAATAAAGAAATTACATTGAAGTCTTGTGTCAATGAGATTAACAATAGTAAAAACTTAGTTAGTGCTTTAAAGAATAACACAAAGCTCATTAAAACAATAAAAAAACATTTAAAGAGTGAAAATATTGACTTAGTATTAAGTTTTATGACCACATCAAATGTATTAAGTTTAATTGCTTCAAGATCTTTAAAAATACCATGTATAATTTCAGAAAGAAGTAACCCATACATATACACAAACAATTCTTTTTGGGATAAACTTGTAAGATATACCTACCCTAAAGCTAACTTCTTAGTAGTTCAATCAAACTTGATTAAAAATTATTATCAAACTTTTGTTAAGAGCAATAAAGTTTTAATCCTTCCTAATCCTATTTCTGAAACATTAAGTTCTCAAAAAAATATTTCTAAAAAAAGAACACCTACTATAATTAATGTTGGACGGTTAGACAGTAATAAAGCTCAAGATGTATTATTAAAAGCATTTGCGAGCATAAATAAAAAGGACTGGAAACTTGTTTTAATTGGCGATGGTGAATTACGAAAAGACTATGAAAAACTCACTAAAAAGTTACATATAGCCAACAACGTTATATTTACAGGCAATATTAACGATGTTCAAAATTATTACAATACAGCTAGTATTTTTGCTTTTACATCAAAGTCTGAAGGTTTTCCTAATGCTTTAATAGAAGCTATGTATTTTGAAATGGCATGCATATCAACAGATTGTCCGACAGGACCTTCAGATATTATTGAAAACACCAAAAATGGCTTCCTAATTGAAGTCAACAATCAATCACAATTAGAAAGCAGACTTATAGAACTAATCGATAATAATACCCTTAGAGATTCACTAGGAAAAGAAGCTTTTAAAACCGCTAAGGCATACGAAGTAACTCAAGTTGCTGAAAAATGGAACGAACTCATAATTAAACTTATATAATGTTTAGAGATTTAATTCCAAAATACATTGAACAACCAACTAAGGCATTTAAGTATAAATTTACTGTTTTTACACCTGTATATAATTGTGAAAAAACAATTGAACGTGTTCACGACTGTTTAGTTAAACAAAGTTTTAAGGATTTTGAATGGTTAATCATTAATGATGGCTCTACCGATAGTTCTCACAACATCATTTCAAGCATTATAAAAAAGTCGTCTTTAGAGATTAAGTATATACATAACACCAAAAATAAGCATAAGATGAGCTGTTTTATGCAAGCCATTAAATTAGCCGATGGTGATTTTTTTTTAACATTTGATGCTGATGATGAATGCGTTGATAATGCCTTAGAAGTGTTTAATAGTACTTACAACAGTATACCTGTTGAGAAAAAAAACACTATTGTTGCTATTACAGCTTTATGCATTGATCAAAATGGTGATCAGGTAGGTGACTCTTATCCTACGAGTCCATATTTTAGTAATACCTTTGAATCATATACTGTAAAGAGAATTTTAGGTGAAAAATGGGGTTTTACTAAAACTAATATTTTAAGGAATATAGTTTACAACAAAGCGTTTATTAGCAACGGTTTTATGCCTGAAGGACTTGTTTGGAATCTATTAGCTAAAAAAGGTTTTATAACTGTTTATATTAATAAGGCATTACGTATTTATCATACTAACATTGAAAACTCAATATCTAGTTCTAACATTGAAAAAACTGCTTTAGGATCTGCTACACAACTCATTGCTAACTACAATTGGTTCTTTAAAGAGAACTTTTTAAAAGCACCAACATACTTTATAAAAAGCTTATACTTTTTACTAAGATTATCTAATTATTTAGATTTCAACCTAAAAAACTACACAACATCTATTGATTCACCTATTATCAAGTTTTTCTTTGTACTATTATGGCCAATTAGAAGATTTCTAAAATAGACTTAACCAATACCAGTACAATTGAATTCAAAATTCGATTTAAAATCTTTTATAAGTAACTTACTTAAAAACTCAACGGTTACTAATGTAATTACCGTTGGAGTAACTACTTTAATTGTAAGTGGGCTTGGTTTTTTTAAAGAAATAGTTGTAGCTAATAGCTTTGGTCTTTCGGAATTACTCGACACTTTTTACATAGCTATATTGTTTCCCACATTTATAAGTGGTGTTTTTCTAGATTCGTTTAAAAGCGTTTTTATACCAAACTATGTTAGCGAATTAAAAACAGGAAAAAACATAGGAGCGTTTCAAAGCACCAGTTTTATTGTGACAATTGTAATATCCTTAGTGTTTTTACTTATTGCTATACTTTTTACTGACACTTATTTAGAAACATTTTTTAAAGGTCACACTACACAATACTATAGTTTAATTAAAACACAATTTTATTATGTAGCTCCTTGTATTTTATTTTGGGGACTTTCTTCTTTAATAAGTGGATTATTAAACATTGATGACGAGTTTAAATTTTCTTCAATTGCAAGTATTTTTACGCCTATATCAATTATTATATGTCTCGTTTTTTTTAAAGAGGCTCTTGGAAGTTTGGTACTTGCTTTAGGCACATTATTTGGAAGCATCCTAAACTTCTTGTTTTTGTTGATAGTAGCACTTAATCGAAAAATTATCACATTACAAACACCTGATTTTATTTCGGTTAACATTAAAGTATTATTTAAGCAAATACCTGCTAAAGTGTCATCTAGCTTGCTAAGTGGTATTAACCCACTTATAGACCAATACTTTTCAGCTCAATTAATTGTTGGTTCAATAGCTGCTCTAAATTATGGAATCAAAATTCCTGCTTTTGCGATCTCAATTGTAGGTATTGCAGTTGGCAATGTACTTCTGCCCTATTTTTCTAAAAATGCTGTTGATAATAAAGAAGCTACTTTTAAAAAACTAAAACTAATACTTAAATACCTTATAATTAGTAGCTCTATTATAGTAATTATACTAGTTCTTCTCTCTTCTCCAATTATATGGCTTGTTTTTGAGAGAAATGCTTTTACAAGTTCAGACACTGTAATTGTATCAAAAATACAACAAATGTATATTTTACAAATACCTTCTTATATTAGTGGCTTAGTGATGGTTAAGTTTTTAACATCAATAAATAAAAATAACTTTATGGTATTAACTTCTTTAGTAAGTTTAATTCTAAATATTGTGTTCAATTTTATTTTAATAGATGTAATGGGAGTTTATGGATTAGCATTAGCTACATCGTTAGTTTCCATAGTTAATAGTATCATTTTATATGTCTATATAAACAAATTAAACAGTTCCTATGTTTAATATAATTACACCAACATATAATAGAGCGCATACATTACCTAGAGTATACAAATCTTTAATACAACAAACCTCCAAAACATTTGAATGGATTATTGTTGATGATGGTAGTACTGATAACACATATCAACTAATTAGTGAATGGATAAAAAACACTACCGAATTTAAAATTACTTACCATAAACTAAATATTAATAAAGGAAAATCTAATGCTGTAAACGTTGCAATAGATTTATGTAAAGAAAAATACACCATAATTGCAGATAGCGATGATACTTTTATTCCAGAAACAATATCAGATTTAAAAGATATTTGGACTAACAATACTGATAATAGCATTGGAGCTATTTGGACACTCACTAAGGATGAAAGCGGTCAAATTATTGGAGATAAGTTTCCTGAAGATTATTGGAAAGTAGATTTTAAGACTAGAGTTCTCAAACATAACATTGAAGGCGAAAAATGGCATTGTTGGAAAACTAGTGTTTTAAAATCTAACAAAATGATTTTAAGCGATGAATGTCATATTGGCGAAAGTCACACTTGGAATCATATTAATAGATCATTTGATTTTTTATGCATAAATATTGCCCATAGAATTTATTTCCATTCTAACGATGGGCTTATTGCCACAAAAACAAGTAAAGAAAGAAAAGCCAAAGTCTATTACAACAGTGCTTTGATTGAGTTAGAAAACGTATCCTTAAATGATATTATAAAATACAAATTTTATAGGTTTTATGCATTTCAATACATAAAATCTAACCTATATTTAAAACGAAGAACCAATCGCTTGTCTTTTGTAAAAAAGCTTACATGCTTTGTGATATTTATGTTGAATATTCCATTAAAATTAGTAAGAACTTAATATGAAAATCCTAAAATACATAATTCTAATTTTAATTCTTTGGGGTATTGATAGCTTCTCATTTTTTGTGTTTGGAGAAACCATAGGTGGTTATGTTAGTCATCTTACTTTTATACTATTACTTGGGTATTATTTCTTTGCAAGAAAGCGTCCTGTAATTATCCCTTTAGCCATCCTAGGAATTAGTTATTTTATAATTTCAGGTCTAACATATATTGATAATTATGAAGTTTACATCAATGAGTTTATCAAATACGGTATTCTAATTATTTGTGGTGCTGAAGTAGCCAGAGACACATCTTCAAAAGAGTTAATACTTTTTCTTTTAATTGGAGCAGCAAGTGTATTAATTCATTCTTTATTTTTTGCTGATAACTATGGTAGGTATAGTGGCTTTTATTTAAATCCTAATGGAGCAGCTTTTGTATGCCTAATAGGCTACTGCTTAACATTTAACATTAGTAATAAAACTACAAAGTATTTATTTACATTCATTTTTACTTTTGCAGGTATTTTAACCTTTTCAAGGTTCTTTTTTTTAATGTGGTTTCTAATAACATTACTTTCTGCAATAAGTAACAAAAAAAACTTGCAATTATTTGGAATTGGTATTGGCACATTGGCTCTATTAATAAGTTTTGCCACAATATTACAAGTTAACACTACTCGATTTTCTCTATTAATTGGATTATTAAATAATAATGCACAAACAGAACGACTAACTGAAGATAGCCGAATGAGCAGATGGTCTACCTATTACAATGATATTTTAGATAAGCCAATTTTTGGTAATGGTTATAAAAGTTTTAGCGGTATAGACAATATTAAACAAGGTGTGCATAACACCTACTTAATGGTTTTAGGTGAAGCAGGTATCATCCCCTTTTTGATTATTATAGGTATTTATTTGTATTTAATTAGAAAAACTATTTACGGCTACAAAACCAACACTGATAAATTACTCCTAGCCATATCATTAAGCGCTATTTTATTAACAATGCATAATTATTTTAATTACTACCTAATACTATTTATAACTATTTGGTTATTTAATAAAGTGAGTACAAATAACTCTCAAGAAAATGAAATAACTTTATAAAAGTAAACTCAAATCATACTATGTGCGGTATTTACGGAACAACATTAAATTATAACGAACAGCAAGTTAAGGACAAACTCAAGCGAACAGCTTTTAGAGGTCCTGATCAAATGGGTTGGCAGTTTTATAAAAAAGATAATAGACAAGTCATTTTTGGTCATAACAGACTTTCAATAATAGATTTAGACACTAGATCAAATCAACCATTTACTTATTACGATACAATTCATATTGTTTTTAACGGAGAAGTTTACAATTTCAAAACAATTAAAGAAACACTTAGTAAAAAAGGATATAGTTTTAAAACAACTAGTGATACCGAAGTACTTTGTGCTGCATATTTAGAGTATGGTGAAAAATGTGTAGATTACTTTGTTGGAATGTTTTCGTTTGTAATTTACGATGAAAAAAACAACATACTCTTTGGCGCAAGAGATAGACTAGGTAAAAAACCATTTTATTATTACCACAATGGTAAAGATTTTGAATTTGCTAGTCAAATATCCTCAATTCAATTACACTCCAACAACCTCACAATTTCTGAACGCGCAATAGCTTATTATTTATCCTGGGGAAATGTACCAGATCCTCAATCTATTTTCAGTCAAGTTAAAAAACTTAAAGCAGGACATAAGTTTACATTTAACCTTAGTTCTGGTGAGTTCAAATCACAACCCTATTGGGATATTGATTACACAAATAAAAACCCTTATAAAGGAAGTTATGAAGATGCTAAACAAGAACTTAAAACAATTTTAAATGACGCTGTAAAAAGCAGGTTATTTGCCGATGTTCCTGTTGGTGTATTCCTATCTGGAGGAGTAGACTCTTCATTAGTTGCTGCTACTGCAACGCAAACATCTAGCGCTAAGGTTAAAACATTTTCGGTTAAATTTAACGAAAAAGGCTTTGATGAAAGTCATTATGCACAGCAAGTTGCAGACCACTTACAAACAGATCATCATGTAATTGAATGTAATTACAACGAAGGCATCGATTTAATTAAGAATTTTTGCCATTATTACGATGAGCCTTTTTCTGATTCTTCAGCAATCCCATCAATGCTTTTAGCTAAACATACCAAAAAACATGTAACAGTAGCTCTTTCTGGTGATGGTGGTGACGAAAGTTTTATTGGATATCACAGATACAATTGGGCAAAAAAAGGAGGAGTTTATTACAAACTACCATTACCTATCAGAAAACTTGGTGCAGGAGTCTTATCTCTATTACCTCACTATAGACTAAATGTTATTGCTAAAGCTTTACAGTTTAAAGACGTAAATGAAGTTTACTTAGGCGCTATGACTGGTGTAGACTTATCTCATATAAACACAGACTATAACACTAGACTAGTTGACGAATCAAAATACTTAATGCACAATAATAAAAACCTATTTGAACGCATTAGTGATTTTGACACTAAAACCTATCTTAATTGGGATATAAACACTAAAGTAGATAGGGCTTCGATGGCTTTTTCACTAGAAGTTAGAGCTCCATTGCTAGACCATCAAATAGTTGAGTTTGCAAATTCGCTACCAACATCTTTTAAATTTCATAAAAAGGAAATGAAACGCATTCTAAAAGATGTGTTGTACGAATCAGTTCCAAAGCACATATTTAATAGGCCAAAAGCAGGCTTTACTATGCCTTTCTCTGAATGGTTTAGAGAAGATTTAAAAGACTATGTTTTAAGTGAATTAAATGAAGACACTTTAAAATCGCTACCCTGTATTGACACCAAAAAAGTGCAGTTTATGATTAACCAACATATGGATGGCACCTGGAATAGATACCCTTTAATATGGTCTTTATTAGTATTAAAACAATGGTTAAGTACTAATGGAAAAGGAATAAGTATAAGCTAACTTATGTCTAAGTCTAAAATAAATATACTTTTTGTTTTACCATCATTAAAGGCTGGTGGTGCCGAAAGAGTTATTTCTTTTATTGCTAGTAATTTAAACCCAAATAAATTTACATGCACGCTAATTGTTGTTGGTCAAAAAAAAGATGCTATATACAACACTGAAGCTATTGAGGTTCTTTTTCTTAATAAACGAAGAGTCTTAAATGCAATACCTAAATTATTTAAACATATACTAATAAAAAATCCTGATATAGTTGTTGGGTCTATTGCTCATGTTAACAGAGTGCTAGCTATGTTATCTATCTTTTTCTTTAATACTAAATTTGTTGGTAGAGAAGCTAGTGTATTAAGTATTATGAATAGTTTCAATACAAAAAAAAGTGTTTTTCAATTTCCTTTTTTTAAAAACTACCACAAGTATTTAGATGCTGTAATTTGTCAGTCTATTGACATGGCTAATGACCTAATATTAAACAATTCATTTTCCAAAGAAAAAATACACATAATCAACAATCCTATATCTGGTTATTTACCTATTAAATCTTCTAAGCCTATCACTACAGTAAAAGAATTTATCACAATAGGACGATTAAGTAAAGAAAAAGGTCATCTCAGAATTTTAGAAGCAATTTCTAAATTAAGCTTTGAATATAATTATACAATTATTGGAACTGGAGATGAAAAAGATGCAATTATACAGCATGCAAAACATTTAGGAATTATTGATAATATAAAAATTATTCCGCATACCAATACTGTAGCTCAATATTTATCTAACAGCGATATTTTTATCCAAGGCTCATATGTAGAAGGTTTTCCCAATGCTTTACTAGAAAGTTGTGTGGTTGGAACTCCTGTGATAGCTTTTAATGCTCCTGGTGGAACCAAAGAAATTATTGAAGAGAGCATAAATGGTTATATTGTAGAAAACACCACTCAATTTATTGAAACGTTGAATATGATGGTTCAAAAAGATTGGGATCCTAAACGCATCAATGCTTCAGTTACAAAAAAGTACAATAAAGAGTTAATTTTAGAAAAGTATGAAGCTTTGTTTAACAGTCTTTCATCTAAATCAAAACCATGAAAGTACTAATAATCATTCCAAATGATGCACTTGGTGGTGCAGAACAATACTTAAAAATGGTTGCATCCTACTTTAAAGAAGCAACTGTAGATATTTATTTTATCACAGTCTATGAAACAAAGCTTTGGGACGATATAAAAAATAACACAAATCAACACTTCTGCTCTACTGGCAATAAATTTTTGGGTGTTTTAAAATTTCTTTCTCTAAGTCAAAAACAAAAAAAAGAGTATGATTACGTTTTTACATCTCATATCTATATTAACGCTTTAGTAGGAATACTACTAAAACTTAAAATTTTAAAAACTAAAAAGTTTATCGCAAGAGAATCAACCTCAATTTTCCTTAGATACAAAGGATTAAAACTATTTTTATATAAGCTAGCATATAAAATTGGGTATAAAAAAATAGACTTATTGATTTGTCAGACTGAATTGATGAAAAACCAATTAATACAACATTTTAAAAGCATTGAAAAGAAAACAAAAATAGTAACAATCCCTAATCCATTAAATTTTGAATATTTACTTAATGAACGTGCAAAAGAAGGCGTAAATCTTCCTTTTGAATATATCGTATCAGCTGGTAGATTCATTCCAGAAAAAGGGTTCGATTTATTAATTAATGCCTTTTATCATGTTAAGATATCCTACCCAAATTTAAAATTGATACTTCTTGGTGATGGCGAATTAAAACCCGATTTAGTAGCGCAAATTAAATCTTTAAGTTTGGACAACGATATAATATTACCTGGTCATGTAAACAATGTGTTATCCTATTTTAAGTCTGCAAAACTATGTGTTGTATCATCAAGAATCGAAGGTTTTCCTAATGTCCTTTTGCAAATGATGTCGCAAAACAACAATGTAGCATCTACAACATGTGCTGGTGGAATTGATAAAATCGAAGGTATCTACTTATCAAAGCCAAATGATGCTGAAAGCTTAAAAATTGCTATTGAGAAAGCACTTTCTACATCAAACAGTACAAGCAACAGAAGTAAATTTGACAATTACCTTAGAGATAGAGACATTGACAAGTTTATTAAAAAAATTATTGCAATAACTTAAATCTCAAACAATCTTTTAAGTTGTTTTTACCTTCATCCTATAAACCTTTCCTTACAACTAATTAATCCTTTTATCATTTATTACAATTTAAATATTTGATATATTCGGCTAATAGTTTTTAGTGATAAAAAGATGTTCAACAACAACTTACATCTTAAAAAAATTAAATGAAAAAAATAATTCGAGTAACAACAATGCCTGGATCAATAAATTCACTTTTAAAAGGTCAATTAGGCTTCATGAGTCAACATTACAACATCTTAGCTGTGTCAAGCGATGAAGGTGGAAGACTCAAAAGTATTGGTGAGGAAGAGGGCATTCCTACTTATGCTGTAGAAATGACTCGAAAAATTACTCCTTTTAGAGATTTAGCTGCTACCTATTCTCTTTATAAATTATTTAAAAAAGAAAAACCCTTTATTGTACACACGCATACTCCTAAAGCAGGTATAGCAGGTATGCTTGCTGCCAAATTAGCCAAAGTACCACATCGTTTACACACTGTTGCTGGGTTACCTCTACTAGAAAGTAAAGGCTTAAAAAGAAAGCTGTTGGACATTGTTGAAAAATGCACTTACAACTGCTCTAGCCTAGTACTACCAAACTCTTTTGGTCTTAAACAAATTATTATTGATTTAAAATTTACAAATCAATCTAAATTAAAGGTAATAGGTAATGGAAGTTCTAATGGCATTAATGTTGAGCACTTCAATCCTGAGGCAATATCTGAATCACAAAAAGAAAAATTAAGACTAAAGTTTGGTATTCAACCCGATGATTTTGTGTTCATATTCGTAGGACGTATAGTTGGAGACAAAGGCATCAATGAGTTAATCAAGGCTTTTAACTCATTAAACAAAGAATACAGTACTATAAAGCTACTTCTGTTGGGTCATAAAGAAAGTCACTTAGACCCAATATCCAAAAAATCTCTAAAAGTTCTAAAAGAAAATAAAAACATTATAGAACTAGGTTTTCAAACCGATATTAGACCTTATTTATCAATTTCAAATGTTTTAACTTTTCCTAGTTACAGAGAAGGTTTTCCAAACGCAGTACTACAAGCATGTGCAATGCAAGTGCCTTGTATTGCCTCAAATATTAATGGTTGTAATGAAATTATAAAAAATGAAATTAATGGGATAATAATTCCTCCAAAAGATACCAAATCACTAAAAAACGCTATGGCGTTTTGTTTAAACAACCCTCAAAAAGTGAAAGAAATGTCTCTCCTATCTAGAAACACAATTATAGATTTATACAGTCAGGATATTGTTTGGAAAGAACTACTATCTCTTTATAAAACACTGGAAGAATGAAGATGTACCAACATTTTTTCAAACCATTATTCGACAAGCTAAGCGCTATACTTGGGTTAATAGTTATATCTCCTATTTTCATATTAACAACTCTACTATTAACTATAGCTAATAAAGGCAAACCCTTTTTCATTCAAAAACGTGGTGGTAAAAACAAAACCGTTTTTAAGATAATAAAGTTTAAAACCATGAACGATAAAAAGGATGCAAATGGAAATTTACTTCCAGATAAGCAAAGACTAACGAAAATTGGAAACTTTGTTAGAAACACTTCTTTAGACGAAATACCTCAACTAATAAACATAATAAAAGGTGACATGAGCCTTATTGGTCCAAGACCTATGCTTGCTGAGTACCTATCAATTTACAATGACCACCAAATACAACGTTTAAATGTAAAACCAGGAATAACAGGTTGGGCGCAAATAAATGGTAGAAACAACTTAACATTTAATAAAAAATTTGACTTAGATATTTGGTATATAAACAACCTAAGTTTTAAGCTAGATATTAAAATACTTTTTTTAACTTTGATTAAGATTTTCAGCACGTTAGATGTAAATCAGGATGGTAATTTAGAAGTAACTGCCGAAAAATTTAATGGTAAAAACTAAAGATATGAATTTCTACAACAATCTAAACTTACGCACTAACGACCCAGTTGAAAGTGCTGAAATGATAAAAGAAACTCTAAAAAATACAAAAGTACTCAAAGTTACTCCTGAGTGGTATTTAGGTGATTTGCGTCTTTTCTACAATAAGCTTGTAGATTATTTAGGTCCTGTAGTAAATGGTGGTGAAGATTTTACAAAAGGAGGCGTTTTAACTGGTGAACGTTGGTTAGAAATTAGATATGATGACGACATTCCTGATCTTGCTGCATACAGACACAGTAAAAATGCGCAGCCATTACATACTGATGAGTCTTACCTAACAAATCCTGCTGATATAATGCTTTTTTACTGTGTTAATAAAGCACCTGCTGGTGGAGCCACAACTTTTATTGATGGACAAGTTCTTGTAGATTATATGAAGAAAAATGCGCCAATTATGTTGGATGACTTAACATCAAAATCTATATGCTATAGAAAAGCAGATGAAGCGCGAACCGAAAAAATTATAGACATTCAAGACAATGGTAAAATTACCTTAAACTTTAACTACTATTGTATTGACCCAAATGAAACCGAAGAAAATAAAAAGCTTAATAAAGAGTTTTTTACATTTTTACAAGAATACATAGCTCACTCACATTTAGTAGAAAGGGTATATCTTAATCCTGGTGAATCTGTTTTATGGTGGGATCAATATGTATTACATGGTCGTACATCTTATGATGCAAAAAAAACCAACGACCGCTACATCTGGAAAACCGGCTTTAAGTGGGTAGGATGATGAATACTTTAAATCTGGGAAAAATCACTTTAGGAACAATGCGTTTCGTTGATAAAAACCTTAGTATCAAGGAAACAGTAAAACTTATTGAAGAGAGTTTTGATCTAGGCATTAATACTCACCATTCTTCATTTGAATACAATTCTTATTCCTTATACGCAAACGCCTTAAATAAAAGCAGTTGCAAGCCTCACATCAAACACATTGTTAAACTATCTTCTCCTCATTTTGGAGAGTCAAAATTTTCAGCTGAAAAGCTAGAAAAACTTATTGATAATGAGTTAAAACATTTAAAAGTCGACTGTATTGATGTTTTGCAATGGCTAGTAAGATCAGAACCTATTAATGACAACGACAGACTATCAGTTCTACTCCATCAAAAAGAAACCATAGAAGCAAGCTTATCAAGCTTAAAAGAAAAAGGTAAAATCAAACACGTGTTTGCTTTCCCCTACTCTGTAAACTTTGCACATGAGGTCATAAAACTAAAATCTGTTGATGGAATTATTTCTTATCTCAATAAATCTGAAACTGATTATTCCCACTTTGCAAATTCAGTACCTTTTATAGCCATAAGACCATTTTTTGCAGGAAAACTTTTTAATGATGCTTCAAACTCCTCTGAAAGCATAATTAGTGATTGTTTAGATTATGTGTATAAACACAAAAGCGTAAAAACCTCTATAATAAGCATAAACACTATACAACAACTAAGTCAGTATAAAAACTATTTAAAAAAGTCTTAATCGATTTTAGAAAATGATAAAAGAAATAACTTCAAAGCAAGAATGGGATAATGTTCTCAGTAAAGTTGATACTTACGACTTTTATCACACTTATGACTATCATATAATATCCAAACAAGAAGATGAAGAATGTGTACTCTTACAATTTGAAAAAGACAATTACCTAATAGCCATACCTTTAATTATAAGACCAATTGAAGGGACTGATTGTTTCGATATCACTTCTGTTTACGGTTATTCTGGTCCTGTTTCTAAAAACATATCTTACAGTTTTAACAACACACAATTTATAACTGAATTTAAAGAATACCTCTTTAATAAAAAGATTGTTTCTGTATTTAGTAGATTAAACCCATTTATCAATCATCAAAAAGACATTTTAAAAAATTTAGGAGACTGTGAAGACTTAAGTTCTGTTGTGTTTATCGATCTCACTAATGATATTGAAGTACAGCGTCAAGGATATCAACGTAGAATCAAATCACATATCAATAAATCGAGGCGATTGTGCACTATTAAAAAAGCCCAAACACAAGAAGAAATTGAAGCATTTATTGACATTTATTATGAAAACATGAATCGTGTAGATGCCGAAGATTCTTATTATTTTGACAAAGATTATTTCTTCAAGTTTCTAAAATGTAATGATTTTAAAACTGACCTGTTATTAGCTATTGATAATGAAACCAATCAATACATATCAGGTGTAATGTTCGTTAAAACAAACCAAATTGTACAATATCACTTATCTGGAACTAAAACAGACTTCCTTAATATTATGCCTGTAAAAATGCTGATTGACGAAATGAGAATATTAGCTACAAATGAAGGCTACAAATACCTAAACCTTGGTGGTGGTCTTGGTAGTAAAGAAGACTCATTATTACGCTTTAAGAAATCTTTTTCAAAAGAACTAGAAACATTTAGTCTATGGAAACATATTGTTGATGTAGATGCTTACAATAAATTATCATCTAAAAACGAAGTAACAAACACCAATTACTTTCCTGCTTATCGTTCAAAATAGATTTTATTGACTCTATCAAATCTTTTTTAACAAGAAAAACATTACAACAAATTAATTATCAACGTTTTACAGGCAAATAATCGTTTAAAGAGTATATTTTACCGATTTTAACCAAACTACCAAGACAGTTTACACTTAATTAGTTAAATTTAAGAGACTTAAAACAAGTTCATCTCCTTATTAATAGCATAAGTAATTCAAAATAAAATGGGACACCATGACTAATGCTTTTGAAATTGACAGACGAGAAGGACTGTCTAAAAAAGAATTTTACAATTCTTACGTAAAAAAATCTTTACCAGTTGTATTGACCGATAAAGGTGAATGGGTTTCGTCTGACAAGTTTTCAACTGACTACCTAAAATCACACTATAATCATTTAACACGAACTGTTAACGGTAAAAGTTATTCTTTATCTGAAATTATAGAACTTTGTAAGAAATCTACAAAAGAGAATAAAGCTCCCTACCCTAACATTTATGATGTCAAAAGAGATTTTCCCGAATTACTTAATGAAATACCAGAGTTATTGTATGGAAAATCAAATAGACTACAAAGCAAAATGCTACCAAAATTTATTGCTAAATACACCAACAAAAGAGAATTATTTTTTGGAGGAAAAGACTGTTCATTTCCAACGCTACATATAGATTACCTTGGTGTTCACACGCAATTAACACAAATAATTGGAGATAAAGACTTTTATTTATACTCTCCTGATCAGTCAGCATGTTTTTATCCTGATAAAATAAGAAGAAACCAAAGTCCAGTAAATATTTTTGAACCTGATTTAGAAAAATATCCGTTGTTCAAAAACGCAGTAGCTATAAAAACCACACTAAAACCTGGAGAAACCTTATTTATACCAGCTGGTTGGTGGCACACAACATATATTCATAATTTTAATTTAACCTATGCCATAGACCATGTAAACTCTTTTAACTGGAACTTTTTTATGGATGAATACTACCTTTCAGCTAAAAAAAATTATCCAAAACTAGCATCATTGGTTAAAGTCTATAAAGTTATCATGGGTAAAATATTTAATGCTAAAGAAGCAATACTCAACTAGAATTTAACAACTAAACTTCATTTCAAAGTATAAAACTGTATAATAAACTAATATTTAGTGTTTTTCATTTAATAATTAGCAATAAAACATAACTTTACGTTATTCAACTGCCTAAAAATTATTATGTTCGATAACATGAAATCAAAGTTCACACGAACTATTGCAAAACATATTGGTAATGTACTTGTATTTTTAAGACCTAAAAAAGCTCAAGAACTTTCAGAAAACAGAATTACACTAGTTCATAAAAACAAAAATAATTTAAGCTTTCAAGAACGTTTAATGCGTTTTGCCCTAGTACAAAACCTAGAAACATTAGACGATCACAATAAAATAGCCGAACAAAACAGAACTTTTTGGATAAATGAAAGCGCTACAGAGTTGTTTACCGAAACTAAAGATTCAATTAATACGTTTTTCATTCCACATTGTACTTTTATTTTTGATTTGTTAAAACAAGAAATTTCAAATCAAGATCAAGAAATTGACACACTGGTAGAAATAGGTACTGGAAACGGCAATATTCTTAACCACTTAAGCAATGAGTTTTCAAATTTTAAAAAGTTTATCGGAATTGATTTAAGCGCAAATCAAATTGAGATAAACAAAAAAAAATATAAACAAAACACTAAACTTGAGTTCGTAACAAGTGACGCCTATGATTGGGTTAAAAAAAATGGTAAAAAGAATACTGTTTTTGTTACTTACAATGGTGTTTTAGAATACTTTTTAGAACAGCAATTACAAGAGCTTTTAATAGAAATAAATAAGTTAAAAAACATTTTTTTTGTATCCATAGAGCCCAATGGAGCTAGTCACGATTTTGATAAAGACCCAAATACTCAGCTTTATGGTGATGAACCTTCTTTTTCACACAATTACCCGAAACTATTTAAAAATGCAGGTTTTACTTTATGGCATTTTTCACAGATACAACTAGAAGGAGAAAGTAAACAAACTTTTATTGGCGCTAAAAATTAGACTAATAAATCTTTAAGGTTTGTGCTAAAACGAATTAAAGTGCTGTATAACTATTTTTTTTTAGTAAAAATTATTTTGAGTTTACTTTTAATTACCCTTTAATATTTCTTTATATCCCCTTTAATTTTGATTAATAGCTTAATGAAATAAAATATTTAGATTTAAAATATCTTATAATAATTTAAATTATGGTTTCAACTGCAACATATTCACTATTTGAAAAAGCAGTAAAATTATATCCTAATGATGATTGTTTAATCGAAGGAGACAAAGCTATAACCTACAATCAATTAAACGATAAAATACTAAGTGTATTCAATTTAATTATTGAACATACCAATGATGAAAAAATAATAGGATTATCAACAACACGAGGCATAGATCAAATTGTATTTATGCTTGCTATTTTAAAAGCTAAAAAAGCATATTTACCAATAGATTTTAAGTACCCTAAAGACCGAATTCTTAAAATCATAAAGAACTCAAATCTCAATTTCTGTTTAACCAACCTTAAGGAATCCACACTTGCTGAAGAAATGGGTCTATCTGTATTATCTAATGATAATTTTAAAGCCCCAAAACATCTATTACAACAGTCTTCTATGGCTGATAATAGCACTTATATTTTATATACTTCAGGGTCAACAGGAGAACCAAAAGGAGTTTGTATGGGAAATACCGCAGCAGTTAATCTAATTAACTGGCAGCATAAAAACTCTAAAGCAACTCAAGGAACTAGAACTATTCAATTTGCTCCTTTAAGTTTCGATGTGTCTTTTCAAGAAATAATGACAACACTTACAAATGGTGGATGTCTTGTTCTAATTAACGAAGAACAAAGACTAGATGTGGTGCAGTTGTTAGAAAGAATAAACAAACATCAAGTCAATCGGTTATTCCTTCCGTTTGTTGCATTACAAGCACTTGCAGAAACAGCTGTAAGCTTAGACAAATATCCTGATAGTCTAAATGAAATTATGACCGCAGGTGAGCAGCTTAAAATCACTAAAGAATTAAGAACATTTTTCACAAAACTAAACCACTGCACGCTTTACAATCAATATGGTCCTACTGAGTGTCATGTAGTTACTGAATTGAAGCTTGAAGGACAGCCTAAAGAATGGCCTGGGTTACCCAATATTGGAAAAGCTATAGATAATACAACTATCTATATTTTAGATAAAAACCAAAACATCCTTCCTAACGGTGAAGTTGGAGAATTATGCATCACAGGAGATTGTCTTGCTGAAGGGTATTTAGGCAATGAGACATTAACCAATGAACGCTTTACAACATTAACACTTCCAGATGGAACAAAAACTAGAATGTATCGTACAGGTGATGTCGCAAAGTTTTTACCTGATGGTAATATTGAATTTTTAGGTCGTGAAGACGAACAGGTAAAAATTAGTGGACATCGTATTGAATTAGGCGAAGTCGAAATTGCTATTAGCAAACTACCTCACATAAAGCAGGCAGTAGTTGTTGCAAGCACACATTTTTCTGCGCAACCACAGTTAATTGCCTACGTACAGACCGATAATATTACTTTAAAAAACGATACTAGTTTTAGAGAAAAAGTAAGTTCTGTATTGCCTGAATACATGCTTCCTAACTATTATGTTTGGGTCAATGAATTTCCAAAAACATCTAGCGGAAAAGTTAACAAAAAAGCACTACCTGTTCCTGAATATAAGCGCCCAAGTAATGCACCTATCTACAAGAAACCAAAAACTGAAGTACAAAAGCATATTGCAAAAATTTGGTCTGATATTCTTCGTATTCCAAAAATTGGTATTGCAGACAACTTTTTTGAAATGGGAGGAACTTCTCTTCTAGCCCAAAAAACGGTTTCTGCTTTACGTCTTAATTATCAATATGAAGTACCTATTATAAAATTATATCAACATCCAACCATTGCTGAGTTAGCAAATTTCTTAGAGCCTAAAAAAAATACTGGAATTCAGTATAAAAAAAGCAAAAAACGAAATCAAGACACTTCAGATGTTGCAGTAATTGGAATGGCAGGTCGTTTTCCTGGAGCTAATACAATTCAAGAATTGTGGAATGTATTAAGAGAAGGCAAAGACACGATTACGTTCTTCTCTCCAGAAGAATTAGACCCTTCAATTCCTGATGCAATTAAAAACGACCCTCTATATGTTCCTGCTCGTGGCATTGTTCCTTCTGCTAAAGAATTTGATGCTGCTTTTTTCGGACTCAATCCAAAAGTAGCAGAAGCTATGGATCCGCAACAGCGTATCTTTTTAGAAATTGCTTGGGAAGTTTTAGAACAATCAGGTCATTTACCAGAGCATTACAGTGGTACCATTGGAGTTTATGCAGGAACTGGAATGAATACCTATTACAAAAACAATATTCTTCCCAACACAACAGTAATGGATAGAATAGGAAGTTTCCTTGCCGATACGTTTAATGAAAAAGATTACATCGCGTCTCGAACAGCATATCAACTTAATTTAAAAGGGCCTGCAGTAAGTGTACAATCTGCTTGCTCTACTTCATCGTTAGCTATTGCTCAAGCTGTTGAAGCTATTAAAAGCGGACAATGTGATGCCGCTATAGCTGGTGGCTCAAGTGTAACTGCTCCAATTCATACTGGTCATTTATACCAAGAAGGGTCAATTATGAGTCCAGATGGTAGATGCCGACCATTTGATGCAAATGCCAAAGGAACTATTTTTAGTGATGGTGCTGCAGTTGTTTTATTAAAACGACTGGAAGATGCCGAACGTGATGGAGATACTATTCATGCTGTAATAAAAGGTGTTGGAGTTAATAATGATGGCGGAAACAAAGGAAGTTTTACAGCTCCTAGCACTGAAGGGCAAGCCAATGCTATTGTTAGGGCACTTCAAGATGCCAACACTAACTCTTCTGAAATAAGCTATATAGAAACCCATGGAACTGCAACTCCGGTTGGTGACCCAATAGAAATAGAAGGCCTTAAAATTGCTTTTGGAGAACAAGAACAAAAAGGATTTTGCGCTATTGGCTCTATAAAGAGTAATATGGGACACCTTACTGGTGCTGCTGGAGTTGCTGGTGTTATCAAAACGATATTAGCATTAAAACATCGTGAGATTCCAGCATCTTTAGGTTACGAACAACCTAACCCATCAATCGATTTTGATAATAGCCCGTTTTATGTCAATAGTACTTTAACTCCATGGAATGCTAAAAACAAACGTAAAGCAGGTGTAAGTTCCTTTGGTGTTGGAGGCACAAACGTACATATCATTCTTGAAGAATACGAACAAGAAACCAACACATCAAACCCTAGTCGACCTTTACAACTATTGACTTGGTCTGCAAAGACAAAAAACAGTTTAAATGGTTACCAGCACGCATTAAACAGTTATTTAAACACTTCTAAGTCTATTGAACTAGCTGATGTATCATATAGCTTAAATACTACAAGAGCTACTTTTGCAGAACGACGCTTTTTAATAGCTAGCTCAACATTACAAGCTAAGCAGCAATTAGCAACATTAGAAACCAATACAATCAAATCTAAGGCGTTATCATCTGAACCAGATGAATTAGCATTTTTATTTCCAGGTCAAGGGTCGCAATATCTTCAAATGGGTAAAGCACTTTATGAACATGAAACCGTATTTAAAACTGCTGTGGACACTTGTGCTCAACTCTTAAAATCAGAATTAAAACTAGACATTAGAGATATTATTTATCCAAAAGAACATTCTGAAAAAGCTGAAGAACAACTAAAAGACACACAATACACTCAACCTGCTCTATTTGTTATTGAATACGCACTTGCTCAACTTTGGATGAGTTGGGGAATTAAACCCACTTTAGTATGCGGTCACAGTATTGGCGAATTTGTTGCTGCGCATTTGGCTGGTATATTTTCTTTAGAAGATGCTTTACACTTAATTACGCGACGCGGAAAACTAGTTAGCGAACTCCCTAAAGGAAGTATGTTGTCGATTCGAAAAAGTTTAGAAGATGTCAAACACTTAATTCCTGATCATCTTTCTATTGCTGCGATTAATTCTGATCAACTAATTGTGGTTTCTGGACCAGATAAACCTATAGCAGACTTTGCAAAACAGCTAGATGATAAAGGTATTGCAAACCGATTATTGTTTACAAGTCATGCATTTCATTCTACCATGATGGATCCTGTTTTAGATACATTTGAAGCAGAAGTTAAAAAAGTAACATTAAATGTTCCTCGTCTTCCATTAGTATCAACAGTTACTGGCGATTGGATAAAGGACGAAGAAGCTATAGACCCAAAATATTGGGCTAACCATTTAAGAGCTACAGTGAATTTTTCTGGAGCTATGGAAACAGTTTTAAACCTTGAGGACACTATACTTTTAGAAATTGGACCAGGTCGTGCTTTAACAACCTTATCCAAGCAGAAAAAAGGGTTAAAAGCACTTGCATCGATTTCTACTTTAACTATTCCTGATGAAGATGAAACCGCGTACCATACTGTTTTGTCTGCTCTTGGTGAACTTTGGTTAAATGGCGTTGACATAAACTGGAATGCGTTTTACAAACACCAAAGTCAACAACGTGTTTGGTTACCATCATATGTTTTTGATCGTAAACCATGTTGGATCAACCCACCTACAAATCAATCAACAACTATAAATTCAACACCTAATAATATTACTACAGCAATACCACAAGAACAATCTGTAGAACCTATACCAAACCAAAACACTCAAATTATGAGAAAACCCATAATTCTTGATAAAATAGCTGAAATTGTAGAAAATAATTCTGGAATCGAAATAGAAGCTAGTGAGTATAATCTAAGCTTTTTAGAACTTGGGTTAGATTCATTAGTACTTACTCAAATGGCAATCAATCTGAAAAATGAATTTAATACACCAATAACTTTTAGACAATTAAATGGTGAATTAGGTTCACCCGACTTATTAGCAACCCACATTGATAAGATACTACCTAAAGAAGAGCTAGCTCCTGCTCCAATAGCCCAAGCTAGTCATACCATTTCAACTACCAATAGCTCAAACCAACAAATTCCATTGTCGCAACCCATGACCAATATTGGCACTGGAGACCCTAATACAGCATTAAGTCTTATTGCACAGCAAATCCAATTGTTAGGTCAACAAATACAATTAATGCAAGGCACAAGCCAACATATTGCTTCTCCTTCTATTAATCATACTACTCCTCAAACTAAACCAACGCCTTTAGCCAACAATATAAGCACAACATCAAATGATGATTTAGATGAAGACGAAAAGAAAGAGCATGAAAAACCGTTTGGTGCATCTCCAAAAATTCAAAAGCAATCTACAGGGCTAAATAAAGAACAACAAGCATTTTTAAACGATTTAATTGCTAGTTACAATAAAAAAACTGCTAGCAGTAAAGCCTATACGCAAAAACACAGAGCTCATATGTCAGACCCAAGAGTGGTTACAGGTTTTAAACCTGAAACCAAGGAGTTAGTGTACCCTCTTGTGGTAGATAAATCCTCTGGTAGTCGTCTTTGGGACATTGATGGCAATGAATACCTAGATGTGTTAAACAGTTTTGGAGCTTGTTTATTTGGTCATCAACCAGACTTCATTAAAAAAGCTATTAATGACCAAGTAGAACGTGGTTTTGAAGTAGGTCCTCAACATCCATTAGCAGGAGAAGTTTGTGAATTATTATGTGAGTTTACCAATCAAGATCGTGCTGCGTTATGCAACACAGGATCTGAAGCTGTTTTAGGTGCTATGCGTATCGCAAGAACAGTAACTGGACGCTCATTAATTGTAGCCTTTTCAAGATCATACCATGGTATTAATGATGAGGTTATTGTTAGAGGGTCTAAAAAATTAAAATCATTCCCTGCAGCCTCAGGTATTTTACCTGAAGCTGTAAAAAATATGCTCATATTAGATTATGGCACTGAAGAGAGTTTAAACATCATTAGAGAACGTGCTGATGAAATTGCAGCGGTATTAGTAGAACCAGTACAAAGTAGAAGACCAAACTTTAGACCAATAGAATTCCTTAAGGAAGTTAGAAAAATAACCGAAGCATCAGAATCTGTACTAATATTTGATGAAATCATTACTGGATTTAGGATGCATCCTGGTGGCACCCAAGCTCTATTTGGTGTAAAAGCCGATTTAGGAACCTATGGAAAAGTTATAGGTGGTGGTATCTCTATTGGTGCAATTGTTGGGAGTAAAAGATGTATGGACGCACTTGATGGTGGTTTCTGGTCTTTTGGAGATGACTCTATTCCTGAAGCAGGTGTTACCTATTTTGCAGGAACTTTTGTACGCCATCCACTAGCCTTAGCTACTTGTAAAGCTTCTCTTTTACACATGAAAGAACAAGGTGTTGCGCTTCAAGATGAATTAGCTAGAAAAACAGAACGCTTTGCTACCGAAGTAAATAATTATTTGAAATCACACAAACTTCCAATGGAAATTGTATACTATCGTTCGCTTTGGAAACTAGTAATGCTTGAAGATGTACCTTACGCTGAATTATTCTTTGTGTTAATGAGAGAACGTGGTATTCATGTTTGGGATGGTTTTCCTTGTTATGTTACAACAGCATACACAGAAGATGATATCACACGCTTAATTAACACTTCTATTGAGTGTGTAGAAATCCTTTCTGAAGTTGGCATTCTTCAACCTGAAACAATTTCTTCAACGAATTCAAACAATAATAATAAGACTACAACAAAAGACTTAAATAAACCTCCAGTTTCTGGAGCACGTTTAGGAATTGACAGAGAAGGCAATCCAGCTTGGTTTGTTGCTGACAAAGATAATGTTGGAGAATATTTACAAATAGATTTATAACAAAAAATTATGGCGACAAAAGTTATTGAGTTAGTAAACAATGGAAATCTTGTAGTAGAGAAGAAATATGGCATGACCTACGAAGAATTTGCCAAAGACCATCTTTTTGCGTGTAAGCCTGTTGTAATAGGTGATGCCTGTAAAGACTGGAAAGCAAAAGATAAATTTACACCAGATTTCTTTAAATCTGAATACGGAGACCGAAAGGTTACAGTTGAAGGTAAAGACTATCTTTTGAAAGATTTTATTGATTTAATGGAAAAGTCTTCAATTGAAAATCCAGCACCTTATCCATGCAAGCTACAACTAGATAGGGACTACCCAGAGCTTTTACCAGATATTTCTCCTAGGTTTAAATTTTCAGAACCAGATTGGTGTCACAACAAACTTATAGAACCACTACTTGGTAGTGCTGATACTTATGAGGTTTTTCTTGGAAGTCCTGGAGGTCAATTCCCATATGTACATTATGATTATATGGGATTACACGCTTTTATCACTCAGCTATATGGTGTAAAAGAATTTACGGTAATCCCTCCTGAACAAACTGAATATGTTTACCCAAAACCCAATGACCCATGGGTTTCTGAAGTACCAGACATTAAAAACATAGATTTAGATAAATTTCCTCTATGTAAAAACATTACACCTGTCACCTTTACTGTTGGTCCTGGTGAAACCTTGTTTATTCCTAATGGATGGTGGCATACAGCACACTCATTAAGCATTACACTTTCAGTGGCTTTAGATTCTTTAAACAATTCTAATTGGAAAAGATTTAAAAATGAAGTTGTAACAAAAGTTTCTAAAAGAAATAAAATACTAGCTAAAATGGTTAGTGTATATCTTTCAGTTGTAAAGCCTATAATTAAATAAAAACCAGTATCACTGATAATTAAACCATTCTAACTTTTTAAATTATTATATTCATCTTATTTTTCGAATTAATTTGATGAACTCTTCAAAGAACATAATCAGTTTTAATCCATTTAAAGGACCTCAAATTGAAAAGGTAGTACCTATTACTCAGCCACAAGCTGAAATCTGGATTTCTTGCACTCTTGGTGGTGACGACGCCAATAGAGCTTATAATGAGTCTATCTCTCTAGTTTTTAATGGTCAATTGCATTATAAAGCTTTTGATACTGCTATTCAACAATTGGTACAACGACATGAAGCAATTAGATCTATATTTAGTGCTAATGGTCGTTTTATGAGTGTTTTAGAATATGCACCTTTCAAACTAGAGTATTTAGATATTTCAAATCAAACTGAGTTAGAACAAAAATCATCAATATCAAATTACCTGAAAGCTGAAGCCAACTATGTTTTTGATTTGGTTAACGGTCCATTACTAAAAATGGGATTACTAAAAACAAAGGCTACTGAGCATCATCTTGTCATAACTGGACACCACATTATTTGTGATGGTTGGTCATTAGGTACTATTTTATATGAATTAGGTATATTATATTCTGCTCAAATCAATAAAACAGCACATGCACTTCCTGAAGCTGATAGTTTTAGTGTTTTTGCCGATGAGTTAACATTGTATACTGACAGTATTGAACACAAGAAAACAGTACAATTTTGGTTAGATCAATACAAGCAATCTGTTCCGCAGTTGAACTTACCTATTGATTATCCAAGACCAGAATTAAGAACTCACGACAGTGCACGTCTTGACTTTCACATGAATAGGGAATTAGTTGCTAATTTTAAGAAAGTTGGTGTTAAATCTGGTTGTAGTTTTGTAACTGCGTTAATGGCAGCTTTTGAAGTACTACTCTACGTACAAACAGGACAAGACGATATTGTTATTGGGTTACCTTCTGCAGGACAAGCAGCCACAGGTCAACAGCATTTAATAGGACATTGTGTAAATTTACTTCCTTTACGAAGTCAAATAAACGCTGAACAGTCTTTCAGTGATTATTTAAAGGCACGCAAACTAGCTGTTTTTGATGCATATGATCATCAACAATTAAGCTTTGGAGAATTACTTCAAGAGTTGAAAATTCAAAGAGACCCTTCGAGAGTACCTTTAATCCCTGTTGTTTTCAATATTGATATGGGTATGGATAGTAATGTTAATTTTGAAGGCTTAACCTTTAAATTGCTAAGCAACCCAAGAGCTTTTGAAACGTTTGAAATTTTTCTGAATGCAAGTGGATCAGAAGATAGTTTTGTTTTAGAATGGTCATATAATACAACATTATTTAAAGCATCAACTATTGAAGGCATGATGCTCACTTTTGAAAAAATTCTAAAAAAAATAATTGAAAACCCAAACATTCAATTAGGGAATATTATTGAGTTTGATCAATCAGCCTATAGCATGTTGAATGATACAGCTTCAATTTATCCTAATTTACCATTACATGAATTATTAGCTAAACAAGCTAAAATTTCACCAAATAAAGTAGCTTTGAAATTTGAGAATGATCAAATTTCATACAAAGGCTTAGAAAAACAAGCCCATCAATTAGCCCATTATCTTCAAAACATAGGTATTGAACATAATGATCGTATTGCTGTTTTAATGCCAAGATCCATAAAACTGATTTCAATTTTAATGGGAATTATGGAATGTGGTGCCACTTACCTACCCTTAGACCCAAGTTACCCTAAAAAAAGAATTGAGTTTATGCTTGAAGATGCTGAGGCAAAATATGTTATTACTACTGAAACATTAGCTTCAACTTTAAACACAAACTCGAAGCTATTGTTTTTAAACCAATTATTTACAAATAGTTACAATTTCCCTCAAACGCCTTTAAACCTAAAAATTGACAACTCTACAACAGCTTACATACTATATACCTCAGGATCAACAGGAAAACCTAAAGGTGTTGAGGTAACACATAAAAACTTAGTCAATCTTTTATATAGTTTCTTAAAGCAACCTGGATTAAAAGAGTCTGATAAATTTCTTTCCATTACAACCATATCATTTGATATCGCCATGGCAGAGATATTTGCTCCTCTTTTAAAAGGCTCTACACTAATATTGACTAGTGAAGAAACAGCTAAAGATACAAGAATGTTGCTAGATGTAATGAAGAACGAGAATATCTCCATTATGCAAGCTACACCTGCAACTTGGCAGATGTTATTAGACTCTGGGTGGAATGAGCATTTACCAATGCGAATTATAAGTACTGGAGAAGCTTTACCTATAGCTCTTGCTAAAAAGATGCTTCCTTTAGTTGATGAACTCTGGAACTTATATGGGCCAACAGAAACAACTATTTGGTCAGCTTTTACCGAAATTAAAGAGTCTGATGATTTGATTACTATTGGGTTTCCTATGAATAACACCCAACTGTATATAGTTAACGAACACGGAAAAATTGTTCCGCCAGGGAATACTGGCGAACTATGTATTGCTGGCGACGGTGTTACTAAAGGATATTGGAAACGACCAGAATTGACTTCTGAAAAATTTATACCTAATCCATTTAGTAACGATTCGGGTTCAAAACTTTATAAAACAGGTGATTTAGCACGCTTGCTTCCTGATGGAAGAGTACAGTGTTTAGGTCGATTAGATCATCAGGTAAAGATTAGAGGGCAACGTATTGAATTAGGAGAAATTGAGCAAGCTCTAGATAGTTTAAATAGCATCCAATCCTCTGTTGTGATTTTAAATGAAGATCAATTAATTGCTAATTTAATCACATCAAACTATACTAATGAGGATAAGCATCAAATTTCCGAATGGAAAAATGCACTAAAGGAACATCTTCCAAAACACATGATTCCGCAACGTTTTAATCTAGTTAAAGAATTTCCTAAAACACTAAATGGGAAAATTGATCGAAAAGCTTTGTTGGAACAACTACCAAGCAAATCAGTCACCAAAAACCACACAACTGCTTCAACAACTTCCGAAAAAATTGTTGCCGGAATTTGGGAAGAAGTACTTGGGTTAGATAATATTGATATAGATAGCGATTTCTTTGAAATTGGTGGACATTCAATAATTGGCGTAAAGGTAATGGCTAAACTTGAAAAAGAAACAGGTAAACGTATTCCTTTGGTAGGTTTACTCAAAAATCCAACAATCAGGACTTTTTCAACCTATATGGATACAGAATTCTTTACTTGGGACTCTTTAGTTGCATTAAAACCAACTGGAACAAAACCTCCTTTATACATTGTACATGGAGCAAACCACCAAGTATTAATTTTTGATGCATTAGCGCAATTTATGGATAAAGACCAACCTGTTTATGGGCTTCAATCAAGAGGTTTAAATGGTGTTGATGAACCTCATGATTCTATTGATCAAATGGCTGCTGATTATATTAAAGAAATTGTAGCATCAAACCCAAAAGGTCCCTATGCACTAGCAGGCTTTTCTTATGGTGGAATAGTTGCATATGAAATGGCAAGACAATTAAGAGCTCAAGGAAAAAAAGTTACTATTCTTGCTCAGTTTGACACCTATGTGTTTCCTCAATATTACTATAAAAGCCCTATAATAAAAAAAGCAATTTCCACACTTTATGTTATAGGAAAAGTAGGGTATTTAATACTAAACATGTTTAGCAGCAAGAAGAATTTTGTAAGGCGTTATGAGTTACTCAAGCTGTTATTTAAAGGCTATTATCTTAGATTACGACATGGAAGAGCTAAACAATATGAAATGCAGTTTAATGTACCCATAAAACTCCTTGATTACCACAACAAAGCAACTAGCAAGTATACTATTACACCACAAGATATTGTTATAGATCTTTTTAGAGCTTCTGAAGAAGTCAATTTAGTACATGATCATAAATATTTAGGCTGGAAAAAAATGGCTCTCAAGGGTATTAGAAAACAAATGGTCACAGGTAATCATGTAGATATGTTTGAAAAACCACACGTTAAGGACTTTGCCAATAAACTCCAAAATGTTTTAGACAACTATAACTTAGAGCATTATGACTAGTGTGCATTGTGAAACTGTTAAAGTATTGAATCAAAGTTATAAAGTTAAACCAATTGATAAATCCGGTTTATTTTTATTTCATATTGATATACTCAACTATTATAAAGACATCACAACTCTTAAAGCGATTCTAGACGAAACCGAAACAAGCAGAGCTGAACGTTATCATTTCGAAAAAGACAAAAACAGGTTTATAATTTGCCGAAGCATATTAAAAATTATACTAGCTCAGTACACAGAGCAAGATATTTTGGATATAAAACTTAAAAAAGATACTAACCAAAAACCTTATTTAGTTTCTAATAACTCTATAAATTTCAACCTTTCCCACAGTGAAGACAGTGCTATTATAGCTATAAGCAATTCTAATGTTGGAGTTGATTTAGAATATAAAAATAATGAATTCGATGTTCTTGAAATAACAAACCACTCTTATAGTGAAGCTGAAACAAAACACGTTTTAAACTCTAAAAATCAAATAGATACATTTTACAAATACTGGACAAGAAAAGAGGCTATTGCAAAATTTTCTGGACAAGGAATTAATGACAACTTAAGTCAAATCCCTTCAATTGATGGAAGACACATTACAAACCTTAACTCTTTAAATAAGTTTAAAAGTTTAAAAGTATTAAGCTTTGCATTAAATAAAAGCTACATTGCATCTGTCGCTTTTTGCAATAAAAAAAAAGATGATGATGTATTAACCATTTTTAGCCTTCCTTCATCTTTAAAAGAATTACTAAATCCTAACAATAAAACTGATTATCAATGATTAACACAACAAACTAAACACTTTAATCAACAATTACCTTTTATCAACGTAAAAAATTGTTTTTTATCGTGTTTATTTGTTTAGTCCTCTCTATTTGAATGATATTTAACAAGAAATACAATAATTAGTTTGATACAATTAAGCTATTTTTAACTTGAGCCCTAGAAAAAATATTATAAGCATTAGTTTTAACACTCAAACATTAACCTATGAATCCTAAAATTTGGCTTTCTTCTCCTCATATGTCTGGTAAAGAGCA
The DNA here is from genome assembly GCF_050509525.1 of Gaetbulibacter sp. PBL-D1. Taxonomy (NCBI): domain Bacteria; kingdom Pseudomonadati; phylum Bacteroidota; class Flavobacteriia; order Flavobacteriales; family Flavobacteriaceae; genus Gaetbulibacter; species Gaetbulibacter sp. PBL-D1. Next base: position 115,930 of record NZ_JBNWKB010000003.1, read on the forward strand.
ATCTTTTATCAGTGAAGCCTTTGCATCAAATTGGATTGCTCCTTTAGGTCCTAATGTATCGGGTTTTGAATCTGATTTAGAAAACTACCTTAAAAGTAATAGTTACGTAGCTGCATTAAGCTCTGGAACTGCCGCAATACACTTAGCTCTTGTTTTACTAGGAGTTTCTTCTGGTGATGAAGTTATATGCCAAAGTTTTACTTTTGCTGCATCTGCAAACCCAATAATTTACCAAGGCGCTCAACCAATTTTTATTGACAGTGAGAAAGACACTTGGAATATGTGTCCTGAATTACTTGAAATTGCTATAAAAGACAGAATTAAGAAAGGTAAAAAACCAAAAGCCATTATTGCTGTACACCTATACGGAATGCCTTATAAAGCTGACCAAATAAACAGTATTGCTAATACTTACAATATACCAGTAATTGAAGACAGCGCAGAAGCTTTAGGCAGTGTTTACAAAAACAAAAAATGTGGAACTTTAGCTAATATCTCTATTCTATCCTTTAACGGAAATAAGATAATTACCACTTCAGGAGGTGGAGCTCTTGTAACAAAAGATAATAACATAAAAGATAAAGCTGTTTTTTTAGCTACCCAAGCTCGTGATAAAGATCCTTCATATCTGCATTCAAACATAGGATATAATTACAGAATGTCTAATGTTTTAGCAGGTATTGGTCGTGGTCAAATGACTGTTTTAGACCAGTATGTAATTAAAAGAAGACAAAACTTTGAGTTTTACTACAACCAATTAAATAAAATTGATGCTATTGAGTTTTTAGATGAACCTGGAGATTGTTTTTCAAATAGATGGTTAAGTTGCATATTAACACCTGATTTTAAAACAAGAGAAAACATCAGGCTTAAGCTAGAAAAAGAAAACATTGAAACGCGTCCATTATGGAAACCAATGCACCAGCAACCTGTATTTAAAGATACTCCTAAATATCCTAACGGGATTTCTGATAGTTTATTTGAACGTGGTTTATGTTTACCAAGTGGTTCAAATTTAACTGACAATGAACTAAATAGAGTAATTTCAACAATAAAAGCCTATTTTTGAATATGTTAATGGAACTTTTACATAAAATTTCAAACAGATATGCATCAAAATGGTTGGTGCTCATCTTTGATTTATGTATTGTAGTTTTCACTTTTTTTATTGCTTACTTAATTAGATTTAATTTTAGCCTCGTTTTTAATCTCACATTAATGCTTAAGCAACTGCCTTTTGTTGTATTAGCTGCTTTAATTAGTTTTTTGGCTGTTGGATCCCACAAAGGAGTAGTTAGGTTTACAGGATATAAAGATGTTATCAATATAATAATTGGTGTTAACATATTAGCTACTATATTAATTATATCTACTTTTTTCAGTAGAAAATTTAATTTTGATAGTACTTTCAACATTTCTGGAACAATTATATATATACATCTACTACTTAACATATTATTGCTAGTAGGCTCTAAATTAGTCATTAAGTCCATTTACAACAACTTACAACAAGACTACAAAACTTTTACCAATGTACTTATTTATGGAGCTGGAAATTCAGGACTTATAACATATGATGCTATTTCTAACGATCCTAAAAGAGGATATGAAGTTGTTGGGTTTATTGATGACAATCCTAGTAAAATAGGAAAGAAAATAAACTTACTAATTGTTTATGGTCTAGATAAAATAACCAAGAATTTCATAGAAAAAAACAACATTGAAGAAGTTATCATCTCCATTCAAAGTGTTGATTCTACTCGCTTATTACAAATTACAGCTCAATTATTCGAATTAGGTCTAAAAGTTAAAATTGTTCCTCCTGTTCAACAATGGATTGATGGAGACTTGAGTGTTGGACAAATTAAAGACGTTAAAATTGAAGATTTATTAGGTAGAGAACCTATAAACATCATTAACCCTAGCCTTAATAACGAATATGAAAATCAAGTTATCTTAATAACAGGAGCTGCTGGCTCTATTGGAAGTGAAATTGCTAGGAAAATCAATAATTACAGTTACAAAAAGCTCATCTTAATAGATTCCGCTGAGTCTGCATTGTACGATTTACAGCAAGAGTTTATCCAAAATGGAATCAAAAACTTTATAGCAATAGTGGCTGATGTTAGAGATTATGGTAGAATGGAATATTTATTTAATGTTTACAAACCAAAAATTGTTTTCCATGCTGCAGCATATAAACATGTTCCTCTAATGGAAAACAATCCATACGAAGCTGTAAGTGTAAATATTAGAGGCACAAAAAACATTGCTAGTTTAGCTGTTAGGCACAGCATAGCAAAATTTGTACTAATTTCTACTGATAAAGCAGTTAACCCAACCAATGTAATGGGTGCATCAAAACGCATTGCAGAGCTTTATGTTAACTGTCTTAAAGGAAAAGGTCAAACAAAATTTATAACTACTCGTTTTGGCAACGTTTTAGGCTCAAATGGATCAGTAATCCCTTTATTTAAAAGACAAATTGAAGCTGGAGGACCTCTTACAGTTACCCATAAAGAAATCACTCGTTATTTTATGACCATCTCAGAGGCTTGCCAATTAGTTTTGGAGGCAGCTACAATGGGAAATGGAGGTGAAATTTTTGTGTTTGATATGGGTAAATCAATCAAAATATTTGACCTAGCAAAAAACATGATTATTCTTTCAGGCCTACAATACCCTGAGGATGTTGATATAAAAATAACCGGACTTAGACCTGGTGAGAAAATATTTGAAGAACTGCTCGCTGATGGTGAAAACACAATACCAACCTATCATGAAAAGATAATGATTGCAAAAACAAAGCAAGTAAATATAGCTGAAGATACAGAATCCAGAATACTCAACCTTTGCAATATAAACTCAAAAACACAAACACTAGAAATAGTGTCTTTAATAAAAGAAATTATCCCTGAGTACATTTCTAACAATTCAAAATTTGAAGTTTTAGACTCGAAAAAATAAAATCCCTAACAAATAAATTTATCATGAATAACAAAATACTCTTTAAACTAGCTGTCTTAATGTTAATAACACTATCTTCTTGTGCTTCAAGAAAAGAGTATGTATATTTTCAAGACGAACCAGCTATTGAATCTTCCACTTTAAGCAACATTGTTGATATAACTTATCAACCAAACGATTTATTAACAATAGATGTAGCAGCATTAGATCCAGAAGTTGTAAAACCATTTAACCTACCTGCTGTTAGCTATAGTGAAAGCGCGTTAACTGTTCAGGGTACACTCACAATGAGAACATACCTAGTTGATAATAGTGGCAACATTCAATTTCCTACTTTAGGAACAATAAAAATTGGAGGACTAACTAGAGAGCAAGCAACAGAAATGATGAAAGAGAAACTCTCTGAATATGTTAAAGACCCAATAGTAAACATTAGGTTGGTGAATTTTACAATAACTGTTATAGGAGATGTTAACAGACCTGGAACATATACAATACAAGATGAGAGAGTATCTATCCCTGAAGCTCTTGGTTTAGCAGGTGATTTAACTAATACAGGAAAAAGGAATAACATTTTTTTAATACGAGAAGTAAATGGTGAAAAACGTTTTGCGAAACTAGATTTAACATCAATTAGCATAACTAGCTCTCCTTTATACTACCTTGCTCAAAACGATGTGATATATGTTGAGCCTAATGATGCTAAAGTAAAATCATCTACTTACAACCCAAACACAGCTGTAATTATCTCAGCAATTTCAACCTTAGCAACTATAGCTGCTATATTAATTCGTTAGAACTAACCTTTCAAAAATGCCACAAAACACTCAAAACACAAAAGAAAGCATTATAAAAGCAGTTGAGCTATATTTATCTAAGTGGAAGTTTATTTTACTTTGCTTAATTATAGCAATTGGTATTGCTTACGTAAAAGTTAGATACAGTACGTTTGAATACCAAGCAAATGCTACTATAAAAATAAAGGAAGATGAGAATTCTCAAAAATTATCAGAAATTTCAAGTCTTCAAAATTATGGTTTGTTTTCAAACAACTTTACTAATGTTACAGACGAAATTGAAATTATTAAATCTAGATCTATTATTTCTCAAGTAGTACAAGATTTAAACCTAAACATAAGTTATTATGTAAGTGGTAAAGTCAAAGAAGAGGAAGTCTACCTAAACCCTCCTGTAAATATTAATTTTTTTGTTGAAGACTCTATTATAAACCACATAAACACAAATCTTTACATAAAGATAATTTCTTCAGAAAAATTTGAAATGTCAACCACTAACACTATGAAAGTTTTAGAGTTTGATAGTGGTGTTACTACTAGCCACAACTTTGGAGAAAAAGTAACCAGTAGTTTTGGTGATTTTATTCTAACACCCAATACAAACACCTATGGCTCTACTCCTGGTTCTTTAGTTGAAATACATATAAGACCAGTACATAGCGTTGTTGAATCTTATCTTGGAAAAATCAAACTTGCTTCTGACCCAACCTCTAATGTTGTAAAACTATCATTAACAGAAGCAAACAAAGAAAAAGCTCGATTAATCCTTAACAAGCTTATCGAAAAATACAATGAAGATGTTATCAATGATAAAGAACAAATTGTAAAAGCAACTTCTGACTTCATTAACAACAGACTAAACGTAGTATCCAACGAACTCGAACAAGTAGATTTCACTGCTGAAAACCTTCAAAAAAACAATAGGCTAACAGCTTTATCCTCTCAAGCAAATATCTTTCTGGAAAGTGAAAAAATTAACGAAGAAAAAATAATCAACACTTCAAACCAAATACAGCTTATTGATTACATGAGCGATCACCTATCAGAAAACAATAGCAATTCTGATTTACTACCTCCTGATGTAGGAATTGCTGATAGTGATGTTTCTCAAATAACAAAAATTCACAATGAGCTTGTATTGAAGAGAAATAGAATTCTAAAAAATTCAAGTGAAAAAAACCCTGTTGTTATCAACTTAAACAATGAGATTATGGCACTTAAAGCTAATCTTCAACAAAGCTTAAGCAACATTAGGTCTGCCAACAAGATAACTTTAGATAATCTTAACCAAGAGGATTCAAGAATACGTGGGCAAATATACTCTGCTCCAGGTAAAGAACGACAATTTAGAGATATTAAACGCCAGCAAGACATTAAAGAGTCGTTATACCTATACTTGCTAGAAAAACGTGAAGAAACAGCTATTACTCTTGGCATGTCTTCACCTAATGCTAAAATTATAGATTATGCATATACTCTTGATAGTCCAATATCTCCAAAACCAAAGGTAATTTATCTAGCAGCTATTTTATTAGGTCTTCTAGTTCCTTTTTCTGTAATCTACACTAGAGATCTACTTAACAATACAATACAAGATAAAGATGATGTTTTAAAAGCAGTAAGCGCTCCTTTTATTGGTGATATTCCAAAATCAAACACTAAATCAAAACTAATCAAAAAAATAGATTACTCTCCTAAAGCTGAAGCATTTAGAATAATACGAACCAATGCTCATTTTTTACTTCAGGATATTGAAACTGAGTGCAAGACTATTTTTGTAACATCAACCACTAGTCAAGAAGGGAAATCACATACTTCAATAAACTTAGCTTCGTCTTTTTCTTTTTCAGAAAAGAAAACCCTAATTGTTGAAACTGACATTAGAGTACCTAGAGTTAATGACTATTTAAACATTAAAGGCGACGTAGGATTAACCAATTATATTTCCGACAAGTCACTCAAAGTTGAAGACGTTACTATAAAAGTAAAAGACAACCCATTTCTTGATGTCATTCCTTCTGGAGCTATCCCTCCAAATCCTGCTGAATTATTAATGAGCGACAGACTAAAGCACTTATTTGATACCGTAAAGAAAAAATATGATTATATTATTGTAGACACAGCTGCAGTAGGTTTAGTCACTGATACTTTATTGATTAGCAAGTTTGCAGATATGTTTATTTATGTTGTTAGTGCAAATAACATTGACAAACGTCAATTACACATTGCTCAAACCATGTACACTGAAAAACGTTTACCTAATATGGCTGTTTTACTTAATGGCACATTACACAAAAGAGGTTATGGATACGGCTATGGCAACAACCCAAACAGAAAGAAAAAATGGTATCAGCTTAAATAAACAAAAAACTCCAATCGATTGATTGGAGTTTTTTCATAACTTTCTTCTCTTCTTTTCTGTTTTTAATAAACTAAGTTCCCTACTCGTTTGTCCTGCAACAGATGTATTCTCTTCTGCTCTTCTTATCAAATATGGCATTACATCTTTAACTGGTCCAAATGGGACATATTTTGCAACATTATAGCCATTATCAGCCAGATTAAAACTAATATGATCACTCATTCCATAAAGTTGACCAAACCATACTCTGTTATCTTCTTTCTCTATTTTAAGCTGCTCCATCAAGTCCATAGCTAGATAACAACTGTATTCATTATGAGTACCTATAAAAACCGAAATATCCTTTAAATGCTCTAAAGCATAAGTAAGCGTATCATTAAAACAATTGTCAGTAGCTAGCTTATTTTCACAGATAGGAGATTCGTAACCTTTCTTTTCAGCACGCTCACGTTCTTTCTCCATATATGCACCTCTAACAATTTTCACACCTATTGTAAAGCCCTTTTCTTTAGCTCTAGTGTGTAAATTCTTTAAATAATCTAATCTATCCCAACGATACGTTTGCAGTGTATTGTAAACAATAGGTTTTTCTTTATTGTAAATAGACATCATTTCTTCAATTAGATCATCAGCTGCATCTTGCATCCAACTCTCTTCAGCATCAACAAGCAATTCAACATCGCGTTCTTTTGCCAATTTACATACGGCATGAAATCGTTCCACTACTCTATTCCACTCATCTTGCTCCTCACTAGTAAACGCTTTTCCTTCTCCTTTTTTCTGATATAAGTAAAATCTCCCAAAACCAGTAGGTTTAAATACAGCAATAGGCATCGCATCCTTTTCATCTGAAAACCTTATAATCTTCAAGGTTTTCTCCATAGCATCATCAAAATGTGATTCAACTTCTTTTCCTTCAACTGAATAATCTAAAACCGAACACACTCCCTTTTCATACATCTTATCAATTACATTAAGACAATCGTCCTCACTTACACCACCACAAAAGTGATCAAAAACAGTTGACCTAATTAAACCTTCAACAGGTAAATGTGCTTTTAGCGCAAAGTTTGTAGCCGCAGTTCCTATTCTCACTAAAGGCTCGTGAGAAATCATTTTAAACAAAAAATAAGCACGCTCTAACTCTGAGTCACTTTTTAACTGAAAAGCAACCTCAGTGTTTTCAAAAAAATTTTTATCTATCATTATCTGAACAAAATAATAGCAAATATATTTATTCATCTTCTATTTTTAATCAAAATCTACTTATTTTCATACCCTATTTAAAGTATAGATGCATTTTATGAACTCCATTACAACCAAAGACAGCACAATTCATTTTAATTCAAACTGTTACACTGCCATTAATGAGTATTTGGCTTCTAATAGGTTTTCTAAAATTTTTATAATTACCGATTCTAACACGAATACAAATTGCTTACCTGAGTTTTTATCGCGTATAGAAACTGATGTTGCTATTGAAATTATTGAAATTGAACCAGGAGAAACTCATAAAACCATTGAGACTTGTGTTGGTGTTTGGAATGCGCTTTCTGAGCTTGGTGGAGACCGAAAAAGCTTAATACTTAACCTTGGTGGAGGTGTCGTAACCGATTTAGGCGGATTTGTTGCTTGTACCTTTAAACGCGGAATTAAATACATAAACATCCCTACTTCTCTTTTAGCTATGGTAGATGCCTCTGTGGGAGGAAAAACTGGAGTTGACTTAGGGAGCTTAAAAAATCAAATAGGAGTTATTGACTCTGGTGATATGGTATTAATTGACACTAACTTTCTTTCTACTTTACCACAAAGTCATTTAAAATCAGGGTTAGCTGAAATGCTAAAGCATGGTTTAATCTACGATAGAAATTATTGGGATAAAATGACCGACTTATCAAAACTCAACCTTGACGATTTAGATGCACTTATCCACGAATCTGTTATTATAAAAAATACTATTGTTACTAAAGACCCTTTTGAAAACAACGTTAGAAAGACACTTAATTATGGTCACACACTTGGTCATGCTATAGAGTCTTACTTTTTAAGTAATCCGAATAAAACCGATTTACTTCATGGTGAAGCTATAGCTATTGGTATGATTTTAGAAACTTATATCTCTTCAAGACTATTCAATTTCCCTGAAGCAGATTTGGAAGAAGTGAAAAAAGTGATTTTAAATGTATTTGCTCAAGTAGATTTTGATGATAATGATTACCCTGAGATAATTGAGCTCTTAAAACACGATAAGAAAAACGAACACGGAAACATCAATTTTGTGCTACTAGAAGCCATAGGAACACCAAAAATTGATTGTTTAGTGGACAACGAGCTTATAATTGAAGCCTTTGAATACTACAAAAAATAAACCCTTTACTCTAGAGCAAAGGGCTTCTTGTTATGTTTATTAGTTAGTGATGGTTACATATCATTAAAAATAGTGTGCATTAAACGTTTTTTATCGTTAATGCTTTCCTCAAGAGAAATCATAGTTTCTGTTCTATAAACACCTTCAATATCGTCTAGTTTAAAAATGACATCCTTAGCATGGTCAGTATTTCTTGCTCTAATTTTACAGAAAATATTGAATTTTCCTGTAGTAATATGAGCTACAGTAACAAAAGGTATTTCATTAATACGCTCTAAAACAAATTTAGTTTGAGAGGTGTTTTGTAAAAATATACCAACATAAGCTATAAAAGAATATCCCAGCTTTTTATAGTCAAGTGTCAAAGACGAACCTTGTATAATACCAGCTTCCTCCATTTTTTTCACTCTCACATGTACAGTACCTGCAGAAATAACTAATTTTTTTGCAATATCTGTAAAAGGAACTCTTGTATTATCGATCAACATATCTAGAATTTGGTGATCTATATCGTCTAATTTGAATTTTGCCATTTTTAATTTTCTTTAAATTTAAAGCAAAAATAGTAGATTTTTATTGAAGATAATACAAGGAAAAGTGATTTTTTTAAAGATATAATGAAGTTTTTTGATTGTTTATCAAAACGAAATCGTTTTCGCTTTCCACTTTTAGAGCACCATTTTTAGCATCTAAAACCTTGCTATTGTTGGCATTTATTTCCCTGTGAGCATAAAAGTTTTCTAATTTTGAAATTTTTTGAATTTTCGGCACAAAAATGATGGAATTTTCTTTCAATCGCTCTTCATATTGAATCGCAATGTCCAAAATTTCACCATTTACGTCTGCATTTCTGATAATAATATCGAAAAACAGCTTCTCATTTGCTGGAATATCAAAATAAGACTCATAACCTTCTCCTTCAACATTATTATTTGTAATATAATTGAAAGATGTTAATAGCGAATTAAAGATAAGCGCTCTAGTTTCTTCTCTAGCATAATCATTTGGAAAATGTCCAGCTTCAAACAAAATAGTAGGCACACCTTTATGTTGAAACGTGTCTCCTACACAATTTATATTAAACGCATCATCATAAATACCAACTTTATTAGGTATAACTTGTTGCAACGCATTATTCATAACCGAAATCACTTCCATAGCTATTTTTCTATTTTTAGAAAGACTACGAGCTTCGTCTTGCGCTGGAGACAAAAAAGATACTATAGCTGAGTTATTGGACTTTCCTGCACTAAAAATTGTACGCTGACCATGTAAATTATAGCAATAGTCTGGTTTAAAGTCTTCAAAACACGTTTTAAGAACTAAACTTTCTGGCTGAGTAAGGTTTTGAGCATCTCTATTTAGGTCAACCTCATTTGCATTAACTCGTGTATATGCTCTAGCACCATCAGGATTAAGTATAGGAATGATTTTTAAAGTACAGTTATTTAAAATAGCCTTAGCGTAACTATTATTAGATGCAAGGAAGTTAAACACATCAAAAAGCGCTTTGGTAGTTGTGCTTTCATTACCGTGCATTTGCGACCATAACAATAAACGTTTTTCACCTTTACCAACAGTAACAGAAAAAATATCTTCTCCATTAACCGATTCTCCAATGACATCAACTCTAAAATTTGATGGTAAATTATTAAGCAAAGAAACAATATGATCATTACAAATATATCGATGATGCAATGACTTTTCCTTACTAAAACTATAGGCGTTTTTAATCAATTCAATATCCATAGATTTTCTTTAATGCTACAAAGGTATACAATTGTAAATTTACAATTGTAAACACAAAAAATTGATGGAATAAATACACTTGTAAACAGAAAATTTAATTTTTAAACTGGGAACACTTCATTTAAATATCCAATTTTTAACAATTGCGTATTTATTTATTTAAAATATTATTTATCAGATATTTAATATATTTTACTTAAAGTAAAAATATATATAAAATTATTAAATATGAAACAATAATAATCTACATATCATATTATTTGTTACATTTGTAACACCAAATCTTAAATTTGTATGTTTACAATGATAAACAACGAAGAATTCATTATCCGACTACAAAAAGTCATCGATTTTTATGGTGAAAGTGCATCGTCTTTTGCAGAAAAAATTGGTGTGCAACGCTCTAGTATTTCGCATATACTTTCAGGACGAAATAAGCCTAGTTTAGATTTTGTTTTGAAAGTGCTACACTCCTATCCCGAAGTTGAATTGTATTGGTTAATGAATGGTAAGGGAGAATTTCCTGCTACCGAAAATCAAAAAATTGTTCAACCCGAAATTAAAACTATTGAATCAATAACCCAATCACCTTCTCCTACTTCAAATTCATCTGAAAAGAAAATAAATAGAATTGTAATTTTTTATGACGATGGTACTTTTGAAGATTTTGTTAAATAGTTTTACTCACATTCTTTTTATAATAGCAACAAATAAATTGGTAGGTTTCTTTTCGTAATTTTGTATTACAATTAACTTTTATGAGACTACTTATTTGTATTTGCTTTTTAGCCTTGTTTTCGAGCTGTTTTCAAACTGAACGTAATTGTAGTGATTACAAAACAGGAACTTTTGAATTTTCTTATCTCGACAATGGTGTCGAGAAAACTGCAAAGTTTACCAGAACGGAAGATTATAGTATTGATTTTATTGAAGGAAAAGCTGATTCGTCTTCTGTACGATGGATAAATGACTGCGAGTTTATTTTAAAAAAACTACACCCTAAGTCTACACAAGAAGCAAAAGCTATCCATATGAAAATTCTAAATACAACTGACAATTCATATACGTTTGAATACACCTACGCTGTAAAAGAGCAAAATAGATCTAATCGCGTTGAAAAAGGAGTTGCCACTAAAATCGATTAAAAAATGTTAGAGTTTTTACTTACACCAGATGCTATAATGGCATTGTTAACATTGACATTCCTTGAAATCATCTTAGGAATAGACAATATCGTTTTCATATCTATTGCTGCCAACAAATTGCCTGAACACCAACGTAGCAAAGCCACAAATATTGGTTTACTGCTAGCTATGTTACAACGTATTATTTTGTTGTTTTTCGTTTCCTTTTTAATTGGACTTAAAGAGCCTTTTTATACGATAGATAACTCTTGGCTACATGTTGGTATTAGTTGGCAAGCTATTATTTTATTTGCTGGTGGACTTTTTCTTATCTATAAAAGTACTTCTGAAATTAGAGAAAAAGTTGAAACTCCAAGCCATGACGAAAATAATGTAAAACACAAAAAAATCACCTCGTTATCGCAAGCCATTACTCAAATTTTGATTATTGACTTTATCTTTTCGGTAGACTCTATTTTAACTGCTGTAGGAATGACCAATGGTTTACACCCAAACCACAATTACGCTTTAGTACTTATGATTATTGCTGTAGTTATTTCAATAATAATTATGATAGGTTTTGCAAACCCAATTAGAAAATTTATAGACACACATCCAAGTATGCAAATATTAGGATTAGCGTTTCTAATACTTATTGGTTTTATGTTGATTACTGAAGCTGCGCATTTATCTCACACTTCTGTTTTTGGACAAACTGTTGGAGCTATACCAAAAGGATATTTGTACTTTGCTATAGCATTTTCACTGTTTGTAGAATTTTTAAATTACAGAGTTACAAAAAACAAGAGCAAGTAAATTTTGTTCTTAGCTAATTAAAGCTTAAAACAGTGTGATTTGTCCTTCTTCATCAGTTTCAAAATTGTTGTCGTCATTATTAGTTGAACTGTTTGATGAATTCGACTCTTGCTTATTGTCGCTTGATGCTTTAGGAGCATTGTCATCATTACTAACTTCAGTTTCGTCAACAACCTCTATATCATCAGCAGGCACTTCCTCTGGAGCTTCATAAGGCAATGGCTCAAGTAAGCTTACTTGGTTTACTTTATCTTTTGTTAGTTGATTCCCTAAAGCTGTAATTCCTTTAATAGCAATAAACTCTTCAAGATTGATTTCTAAATTAGGTTTACGGTCTTTACCTCTTTCTTTAGTAAATTCAATTTCGGCAACAGGTTTCCAATCGGTTGAAACAATTTCTAAACGAGACTCAGGATGTTCCGAAATAAAAACTTCTTCCTTTCCTTCATTCTCAATTAAAAAGCGCTTGACATAGTACAACTCTTTTTCGCCATTATAATATATAGCTGAAATAGGTTTTTTAGGCACCCATTTCTCCATGACAATCATATCGTCATCAAAATGCGTGGTAATTTCAGGAATAATAGTCTTTACTATACCAGATTGAGTTATGATTAAAATACGATCTTCTCCTCTAAACTCACCAACCAGTTCTCCTCTACCATCAACATTTAATCGTTGTACAGTATCATCAAACCAAATTTTTCTTGGTTTTAAAGTTGAGACTCCTTTTTCTTTAAGTTCAATGCGTTTTACAGAGTATTTAGTAACTAAATTTCCTTTAGAAGCTCGACCTTTTATAAGTATATCGGCAAAATCCAAATCCCATTTTAGTTTTTTAATGCTTCCTACTTGACGTAACAAAACAGTTACCACTTCTGCTTCGCCATTAGGATTAGCAGAGAAATAATACACTAAAGAGCTCTTCGAGCCATTAGTTAAATCGTACTCTCTATCTCGAGTTATTGAAGTTACGGCAAAACGTTTTACATACGTTGGACCTCCTTTTCCATCTCTATAAATCATATTATAGATGGTACGCTTGTCCTTTTTCTTAAATACAGCTACGTGAATGATATCTTTACCAATAAATGTTTTTGAATCCACTTTGGTAACCATCATTTTACCTTCTCGTGTAAACACTATAATGTCATCAATATCACTACAATCGCACACATACTCATCTCTTTTAAGCGAAGTACCTACAAAACCTTCTTCTCTATTCACATAAAGTTTTGTGTTTCTAATTACAACTTTTGTAGCATCAACATCATCAAACACACGAATTTCAGTCATTCGCTCCTTACCTTCACCATAGTCTTTTTTCAATCGCTCAAAATAAGCAATAGCATAGTCGATAAGGTTATCTAAATGGTGTTTTACTTCGGCGATTTGTTCTTCAAGAGCATCTATTTTTTGTTGTGCTTTTTCAATATCAAATTTTGAAATACGCTTAATTCGTATTTCGGTTAATCTAACAATATCGTCTTCAGTAATTGCGCGTTTTAGATGCTTAATATGTGGCTGAAGTCCTTTGTCGATAGCTTTTATAACACCTTCCCAAGTTTCTTCTTCTTCAATATCACGATAAATTCTGTTTTCAATAAAAATACGCTCTAAAGATGCAAAATGCCACTGCTCTTCAAACTCTCCTAGCTTTATTTCTAATTCACTTTTTAAAAGCTGAACTGTATTGTCTGTAGAACGACGTAGCATTTCAGAGACACCAATAAACAATGGTTTGTTATCTTCAATAACACAACCTAATGGCGAAATTGAGGTCTCGCAATTGGTAAATGCATAAAGTGCATCAATGGTTTTATCAGGTGAAATTCCGTTAGGTAAATGCACAAGTATTTCTACCTCTGCTGCAGTATTGTCTTCAATCTTTTTAATCTTGATTTTTCCTTTTTCATTCGCCTTAAGGATAGAATCAATTAATGAAGAGGTATTTGTACCAAAAGGAATTTCGGTAATTACTAAAGTATTTTTATCTAACTGAGAAATTTTTGCTCTAACACGAACTTTACCTCCTCTGTTTCCATCATTATAGTTAGTAAAATCAGCGATTCCTGCAGTAGGGAAATCTGGATATATTGTAAAGCGCTTTCCTTTTAAGTGTTTAACAGAAGCATCGATTAACTCGATAAAGTTGTGCGGTAAAATTTTAGTTGACAGTCCAACTGCAATACCTTCTCCACCTTGAGCTAATAATAATGGAAACATTACCGGAAGATTTACAGGCTCTTTACGACGACCGTCATAACTAGCTTGCCACTCGGTAATTTTTGGGTTATACACCACATCTAAAGCAAATTTAGACAAGCGTGCTTCAATATAACGCGATGCTGCAGCACTATCTCCTGTAAGAATATTTCCCCAGTTTCCTTGGGTATCAATGAGTAAATCTTTTTGACCAATTTGTACCATGGCATCAGCAATACTTGCATCTCCATGAGGATGGTACTGCATAGTATGACCAACTATATTAGCCACTTTGTTATAACGACCATCGTCTAAGTCTTTCATAGAGTGCATAATACGTCGTTGAACTGGTTTAAAACCATCTTCAATTGCTGGTACAGCACGTTCTAGAATTACATACGATGCGTAATCCAAAAACCAGTCTTTATACATACCAGTAACTCTGGTAATTGTTTCCTGGTTATCATCATGTTCATTCAACAAATCGTCTTTTTCTTCGCTCATTAATTAGTGTTGTTTTCGGTTTAGTTTAATCATTTTACTCAATGACTGTCTTATATACTTGCGCTTTTTTTTAGAAACCAAAGTTACATTAAAACGTTCTTTTTTTGTGTGCCCTCTTCTATCTTTAATATAAAGTATTAAGCCTTTATAAATTATAAAATTCACAAACTTATATCCTGTGAGATTTTCTTTTTCAAACTCTATAGTATGCTCACGATAGTTAAAATGATCTGAAAGCAATAAACCTTTATTAGACACTACTACTTTAAGTCCATCACTATCATACTCAAAATATTTAGAAATACTATGCACCACAAAGAACAAAAACGCAAAACTTAAAGCTATAATAACAAACGTAAGTAACGGATTGCTAGTTAAATCCTTGAATGCGCTAAAAACGGTTGCAAAAAATATGGCAAGCACTATCAGTATAAAATATACCGATATTATCACATTTCTAACTTTTGAGTTGTTGGTTCTCATACACTCTCCTCAACGATATCTAACTCAACTTTAAGGTTATTAATGATAAATTCTTGTCTGTCTGGTGTGTTTTTACCCATGTAAAACGACAGTAATTCTTCAATAGACATGTCTTTGTCTAACATTACAGGATCTAAACGAATATCTTCGCCAATAAAGTGTTTAAACTCATCTGGTGAAATCTCACCAAGACCTTTAAATCGTGTAATTTCTGGTTTTGGCTTTAATTCTTCTATAGCATTTAGACGTTCTTCGTCTGTATAGCAATAAATGGTTTTTTTCTTATTACGAACCCTAAATAAAGGTGTTTGTAATATATATAAATGACCTTCTTTTATAACTTCTGGGAAAAATTGTAGGAAAAACGTAATCAACAACAATCTAATATGCATACCATCAACATCAGCATCAGTAGCAATAACCACATTGTTATAACGTAAGTCTTCTAACGACTCTTCAATATTTAAAGCTGCTTGTAATAGGTTGAACTCTTCGTTTTCGTATACAATTTTCTTACTTAGTCCATAGCAGTTTAAAGGCTTTCCTTTTAAGCTGAAAACCGCTTGAGTATTCACGTCTCTAGATTTTGTAATACTTCCCGATGCAGAATCTCCCTCAGTAATAAATAAGGTAGTTTCTAAGTTTCTTTCGTTTTTGGTATCACCAAAATGAACACGACAGTCTCTTAATTTTTTATTGTGAAGACTTGCCTTTTTAGCTCTGTCTTTTGCAAGCTTTCTAATTCCTGAAAGTTCTTTACGCTCGCGTTCTGCCTGTAAAATTTTACGTTGAATTTTCTCAGCAGTATCAGGATTTTTATGTAAAAAGTTATCTAAGTATGTTTTTATAAAGTCATTTACATAAGTTCTTACAGTGGGCAAATCGCCTCCCATATCAGTTGAACCTAATTTTGTTTTTGTTTGACTTTCAAAAACAGGCTCCATTACTTTTATTGAAATGGCAGCAACGATAGATTTTCTAATATCTGAAGCTTCATAGTTTTTACCGTAAAACTCACGGATGGTCTTCACTAAAGCTTCTCTAAAAGCCGCTAAGTGCGTACCTCCTTGAGTGGTATTTTGTCCGTTAACAAAAGAATGATATTGCTCGCTATACTGCGTTTTACTGTGAGTTAAAGCTATTTCAATATCATCTCCTTTTAGATGCACTATTGGATATAGCACATCAGTCTCACTAATGTTTTCAGACAGTAAATCTTTAAGACCATTTTCACTATAATACTTTTCTCCATTAAAGACAATGGTTAATCCAGGATTTAAGTACACATAGTTTTTGAGCATTTTTTCTACATACTCATTTCTATACTTATAGTTTTTAAATATGGTTTCGTCAGGAATAAAAGATACTTTGGTTCCTTTTCGTCTTGATGTATCATCTAAAGTTTCTTGGTTTGTAAGATTTCCTTGTTCAAACTCTGCTGAAGCTGATTTTCCATCACGTGTAGATTCTACTCTAAAATAGTTTGATAATGCGTTTACAGCTTTTGTACCAACACCATTAAGTCCTACCGATTTTTTAAACGCTCTAGAATCGTACTTACCACCTGTATTCATTTTAGACACAACATCTACAACTTTACCTAGTGGAATACCACGTCCGTAATCGCGAACTATAACCTTGTTTCCTTGTATGGAAATTTCAATGGTTTTTCCTGCTCCCATGACATACTCGTCAATGGAGTTATCTAATACTTCTTTTAAAAGAATGTAAATACCATCGTCTGGAGATGAGCCATCACCAAGTTTACCAATATACATTCCTGGACGCATTCTAATATGTTCTTTCCAGTCGAGTGAGCGTATATTATCTTCGGTATAATTGGTTTGTTCTGACATAGAATTGAGTGAATTTAGTGATAGGATGCTAATATAATATATCACTTTAAAAAATGAAATACACAACCCATAAAGTAATTAACAATAAAAAAGCCTATGTCGTTGATAACGTAGGCTAAGAGGTTAAAAATTTGCTAATGAGGAGCAAATCTATTTTTTAGCTGAATCTTCAATAGCTGATTTTAAATATTCAACCCTACTTTTAAGTAAACTTTTGGTATAATTTCTCATAATTACCTTCTTAGTCATTTTTCCTAAAAATCCATAAGGCAATTCAAAACTAAGAACATTTACAAGTAACGTTTTTTCTCCGTAAGCTTTAAAGTGAAATTCATTACGAAAGGACTCAAAAATACCTTCAACCATTTCTTCTACAAAATAATTAGGTTTTTCAAGTTCTGAAATTTTCAATGTTAAATGTTGAAGAAATCCAAAGTGCTCTTCTTCCCAACTCACCCATTCACCTAATTCTAATATTCCATAAGTTTTACCAGATACAGCTCTTAATGAGGCTCTGTCTAGGGATTGTTCATGAATAGCTACATCTCGAGCTAAATCAAAGCACAATTTTATATTCGCATTGATTAAAGTTTCTGTTTTTACAGAGGGCATATGTTGAGCTAACTTATTACATCACAAGACTTAGTCTTTGCTTTTAAAGTTTAGACACAACATATTAACAAAGTCACATAAAAAAGTAACATTATACATTAAATAGGAAATGCATAACATCGCCATCTTTTACAATGTAGTTTTTACCTTCAACTCGCATCTTTCCTGCTTCTTTAACTTTTGCTTCGCTACCATAGCTTGTGTAATCACTGTAAGCGATTACTTCAGCACGAATGAAACCTTTTTCAAAATCGGTATGAATTACTCCAGCAGCTTGTGGTGCAGTTGCTCCAATATTTACTGTCCATGCTCTAACCTCTTTAACACCAGCAGTAAAATACGTTTGAAGACTTAACAGCTTATAAGCAGCTCTAATTAATTTTGATGAACCAGGTTCTTCTAGACCTATGTCTTGTAAAAACATTTGACGTTCTTCATAATCATCTAGCTCATTAATATCTGCCTCAGTACCTACAGCTAACACCAATACTTCGGCATTTTCATCTTTTACAGCTTCTCTTACTTGTTCTACATAAGCATTACCTGAAACAGCAGAACCTTCATCAACATTACAAACATACATTACTGGTTTATCTGTTATAAATTGTAGCGGCTTAACGAATTCTAAATAATCATCTTCAGAAACTTCAACAGCTCTCACAGAAACTCCAGACTCTAAGCCTGCTTTTATCTTACTTAAAACCTCTTCTTCTTTTTGTGCTTCTTTGTTTCCTGTTTTTGCAGCACGCTTAACTTTGTCAAGCTTCTTTTCAACAGTTTCTAAATCTTTAAGCTGAAGTTCCATATCAATGGTTTCCTTATCTCTTATAGGATTTACATTTCCATCAACATGTACAATATTATCATTATCAAAGCAACGTAACACATGTAGAATTGCATCAGTTTCTCTAATGTTTGCTAAAAATTGATTTCCTAAACCTTCTCCTTTACTTGCTCCTTTAACTAAACCAGCAATATCAACAATCTCAACAGTTGCAGGAATAACACGCTCAGGTTTTACTAATTCTTCAAGTTTTTCGAGTCTTGGGTCTGGTACATTTACCACTCCTACGTTAGGCTCGATAGTACAAAACGGAAAGTTTGCACTTTGCGCTTTAGCATTAGACAAACAATTGAACAACGTTGATTTACCTACGTTTGGCAATCCTACAATTCCTGCTTTCATAATTTATTTGGCAATTAAATTTAATGTATAAAACCAAGTGTTTGGTTTAGCGTGTGCAAAGGTAGACATTTAGTTATAATCAACAACAAAATAATTACTACTAAATACTAAGCCTAAAGTAAGGATTTAAAGTCGTTAAAATCTATTAAGTTAAGTATTCGTTTTCTGTCTTTTGAAAAGGTATTGTACTCAAAAAAAACATTAGTGAATTTAATAGTATTCCCTACAGATTTATTAGGAGACAAGACTCCAATTCCCCAATCTGCATCAATACAACATGATGTAACATCTTCGCTAGACCTCCATTTTACAAAAGCTTTCCATGTAGTTCCGTTCCAACTGGTTCCTGCTGGAGAAAATGTATAATCAATTTCTTCACGAGCGTGCCATTGCGTAGGTGGATTACAATCATGCATCACGATAAACCCATCTTCTTTTATATATTTTAAAGCATTTTCAATGTCTTTATCTACTTGTTCAGCCAAATGAGAGCCATCAATAAATATAACATCAAACTTTATATTAGAACTCAAAACGTTACCTTGTTCTAACTGATTAAAAAACTCATCACTTGTCATCTTAAAATCAACTGGGTTTTCTTTAAAAGCATAACCAGGATCTACACCGAACTTTACATGAGAATTAATTTTATTAAAATTAGTTTTAGGATTACGAACACCAATCTCTAAATAAACTGTTTCACGGTTAAACTTAGAAAGTATGTAATTAATAATGACAGTTCTAGAAGGACCATTTTGTTGTTCTTTTTTTGTTTTTAATTGACCATCAATATAAAATGAGTCGTTTAAAAAATTTCTCCCTTTAACCAAGTAATACAAAGGCTTAATTTGTTTTAAAAAACTTTTAATCTGTTTCATTCATTAGTCATTTAAGGAGCTTTCAATCTTTTTTATTTAATCCGCTTACCTTGTGTGCTAAACGACAAGCCTTGTTGTCCCATAGTAGAAATCATTATAGCTTCAAATAAGGGTTCAGGAGCATTGATTGGAGTTACCCAATCAAAAACAAAATTACCTCCTGTGCCTCCACTTCTGTCAGATTCTTTTATTACAATCTCCAATGTTTCCAACGGTTTTAAAAACACAGGAAAATTAATGTGTTTTTTCACCAAATCACCATGAGTATCATACAAATCTGCCGTTTTAAGATAAATTGTATCTGTTCTACTCACATTTCGCATGCTTATTGTAGCTGTAAGATTATGTGTTCTATGTTCGGTTAAACTATAAATTTGCGAATAGACTGATAAGTAAGTGCTTCCACTATTTTTTAATAATGAATCATTTACCGTTGTTGCTTTTCTTTCGTTCCAATTTACCGACTGAGGCAAATCATCTACATTATTTTTTGTTTCATTACACGAAAACAAAAAAAGAACCAAAACACAAATTACACTTATATAACGCATTATATTTTTTTTACTAAAATAAGATATAGCTAACAAAAAACCCCAAGTTAAACTTGAGGTTTTTTAAATTTTAATACTTAAAAATGTTTTTTTAATCCTCAGGATGCATAAATGCTTGTTTTCCTAACAACTCTTCATCTGTTTCAACATGGTCGTCATCAGGCACACAACAATCCACAGGACATACTGCTGCGCATTGTGGCTCTTCATGAAACCCTTTACACTCAGTACATTTATCAGGAACTATATAATAAATTTCATCACTAATAGGTTCTTGTGCCTCATCAGCATCTACTTGCTTTCCGTTTGGTAACACTACCGAACCAGATAAACTAGTTCCATCATTATATCTCCAATCGTCAGCACCTTCATAAATTGCTGTATTTGGGCATTCTGGTTCGCAAGCACCACAGTTTATGCATTCGTCTGTTATAATTATTGCCATAGGTTATTCTTGGATTTTTGAATTTTATTTAATCCATAAAATAAAACTCAGGTTCACTTTCATTTTTCTAACTTTGCACAACAAAAATAAAGCCAAAACAATTCATAACCAAACTAAGAATGAATTTAGAACAAAGAATTAATGCATTCGTAAAATTAGGCGAGTTTTTAAGTCAATTTACTACAGAAGGTTACTCAAAAAAAGACACTATTCCTCACAACGAATTATTTTTTGATGGCTTTAAACATCAAATTAAAATTTCCGAAGAGCAAAATGGTTGGTTTACTGAAAGTAATGTTTTATTCGCTTTAGAAGGTTGGAGTAAATCACTTGAAATAAAAAACATTAAAGAATGGATTAAGAACTATAACTTTAACACAGTAAATCCTAAAAAAATAGCCATTATAATGGCAGGAAATATTCCTTTAGTTGGCTTTCATGATTTTTTATCTGTCTTAATGTCTGGTCATGATGTGTTAGTTAAGCAATCATCAAACGATAAGAGCTTACTTCCTTTTTTAGCTAAATATATAGAGTATGTTGAACCAGGTTTTAAAGGAAAAATTAGTTTTACAGAAGAAAAACTAAACAATTTTGACGCTGTAATAGCTACAGGAAGTGATAATACTGCACGCTATTTTGAATATTACTTTAAAGACAAACCTTCTATAATTAGAAAAAATAGAAATTCGGTTGCTATACTTACAGGAAATGAAACCGAAGAACAACTAGATAGTTTATCTGAAGATATTTTTAGATACTATGGCTTGGGTTGTAGGAGTGTTTCTAAGTTATTTGTACCAAAAGGTTATGATTTTGACAAGTTCTTTAAGGCAATGTATAAATGGAACCCTATTATCAATCAAGCTAAATACGCTAACAATTACGACTACAACAAAGCAGTGTATTTAATGAGTGAATTTGATATGCTTGAGAATGGGTTTTTAATGATTAAAGAAGATAAAAGCTACGCTTCGCCAATAGCAACTGTATTTTATGAGTACTATGATAGCATTGACACACTTAAAGAAATGCTAACTGAAGAT
This sequence comes from Gaetbulibacter sp. PBL-D1, assembly GCF_050509525.1. NCBI lineage: Bacteria > Pseudomonadati > Bacteroidota > Flavobacteriia > Flavobacteriales > Flavobacteriaceae > Gaetbulibacter > Gaetbulibacter sp. PBL-D1. The sequence goes on from NZ_JBNWKB010000003.1 coordinate 137,882, forward strand.
TCTGACAAAATTCAATGTATAGTTTCCGATGGCATTTTTGAATCTGAAATTGCTTTTGGCAACACTCAAAAACCAAATCTTTGGGATTATGCAGATAATGTAGATACCATTGAATTTTTGTTAAAAATATAGTTGATAAATTATAGATTATTTAACGAGTTTTTTAATAGAATTTATCACCTTTGTCAAGACTACATTTAAACATTTACAAGAATGAAAAGACACAATTTTAGCGCAGGACCTTGCGTATTACCAAGAGAAGTTATTGAAAAATCTGCTCAAGCAGTTTTAGATTACGACAACGGTTTATCGCTAATAGAAATATCCCATCGTAGTAAAGCGTTTGTAGACGTTATGGAAAACGCCAGAGCATTAGCTCTTGAACTTTTAGGTCTTGAAGGTAAAGGCTACAAGGCATTATTTCTTCAAGGTGGAGCAAGTACTCAGTTTTTAATGGTTGCGCTTAATATGTTAGAAAAAAGAGCTGGTTACCTTAACACAGGTACTTGGAGTGCTAAAGCCATTAAAGAAGCTCAAATTTATGACGATATTTACGAAGTAGCATCTTCTAAAGATGCTAACTATAACTATATCCCGAAAGGATATGATATCCCAACTGATTACGATTATTTTCACTGTACATCAAACAACACCATTTTTGGAACACAGATAAAAGAATTCCCTGATTGTCCAATACCTATGGTATGTGACATGAGTAGTGATATTTTTTCTCGTCAACTAGATTTTTCAAAGTTTGACATTATATATGCAGGAGCTCAAAAAAATATGGGTCCAGCAGGTACTACTCTAGTTGTTGTTAAAGAAGATGTACTAGGGAAAGTATCTCGTAAAATCCCTTCAATGATGGATTATAAAGTGCATATTGATAAAAGTAGTATGTTTAATACACCTCCTGTTTTTGCAGTATACACATCAATGCTTACTCTAGAATGGTTAAAAAACCTAGGAGGTATTGAAGCTATTGAAAAAGAAAACGAGAAAAAAGCACAGTTAATTTATTCTGAAATTGACCTAAACCCACTCTTTAAAGGATTCGCTACAAAAGCAGACCGTTCAAACATGAATGCTACGTTTACTCTTGAAAACGAAGACCTTAAAGAAACATTTGATACTATGGTAAAAGATGCAGGGATTAATGGTTTAAATGGTCATAGAAGTGTTGGTGGCTACAGAGCTTCAATGTATAATGCACTTCCGTTAGAAAGTGTTGCTGTACTTGTTGAAGTTATGAGCGAATTAGAACGAAAAGCATAATTCAAAAATCAGTAAACCAGTTGCAGTATGCAGTTGGTTTTACTCAAATTATAAAAAATAATTAACCCTAAAAGTTTAAGCTAATTGTTTCACAGCTTTTAGTCCATAACTTTTAACTTTTAACTTAAATAATGAAAGTATTAGCAAACGATGGTGTTTCTCAAAGTGGTATTGATGCTTTAGAAAATGCAGGTTTTGAAGTAAACACTACAACAGTTGCTCAAGAGCAATTGGCAAATTATTTAAACGACAATCAAATAGATGTACTTTTAGTGCGTAGTGCAACTAAAGTTAGAAAAGACATTATCGACAATTGTCCAAATTTAAAAATCATTGGTCGTGGTGGTGTTGGTATGGATAATATTGATGTTGACTATGCTCGCAGCAAAGGCATTCACGTTATAAACACACCAGCAGCTTCTTCACATTCGGTTGCTGAACTTGTTTTTGCTCACTTATTAGGTCTTTCAAGATTTTTACATCAATCTAATAGAGATATGCCTTTAGAAGGTGATAGTAATTTTAAAGGTCTTAAGAAAAACTATTCTAAAGGAACTGAATTAAAAGGAAAAACAATAGGTGTAATTGGTTTTGGACGAATTGGTCAAGCTACAGCAAAAGTAGCTTTAGGACTTGGCATGAAAGTACTTGCATTTGACCCTTTTATTGAGAAAACCGATTTAGAGTTAGAGTTTTTTGATGGTCAAAAATTAAGTTTTGAAATCAAAACCATTTCAAAAGAAGACGTTTTAAAACAATCAGATTTTATTACACTTCATGTACCTGCTCAAAAAGACTACGTTATTGACAAAGCCGAGTTTGACACTATGAAAGATGGCGTAATTATAGCTAATGCTGCTCGTGGTGGTGTCATTAATGAAGTAGCCTTAGTAGAAGCCATTACATCAGGTAAAGTTGCAAGTGCTGCTTTAGATGTTTTTGAAAAAGAGCCTAAACCAGAAATTCAATTATTAATGAATCCTTCGTTATCGCTTACACCTCATACAGGAGCTGCAACAAACGAAGCACAAGATAGAATTGGAACCGAACTAGCCACTCAAATTATAGAGTTGCTAAAATAATAATGTGACCAAATCATTAAAAGTGAGTCCTAATTAATACAATTAGGACTTTTTTTTGTAAATTGTATAGTCATTTTATTAACCAAATAACAATTAAAAATCATGTCAGGTATACTAGACTTATTAAACAGCGACCTAGGAAAAACTATCATTAGTGGAGTTTCTGGGCAAACCAATCAACCAGAAGACAAAACAAGTAGTGTATTAACAATGGCTTTGCCTGTTTTAATGCAAGCTATGAAACGAAATGCTTCTACTCCTCAAGGAGCTGAAGGATTATTAGGCGCATTAAACAACTCTAAACACGATGGAAGTATCTTAGATAATCTTGGTGGATTATTTAGTGGTGGTGTTGACTCTAGTGTGCTAGACGATGGAAGCAAAATTTTAGGACATATACTTGGAAACAAGCAACAAAATGTAACTAATACCTTAGGAGCTAAATCTGGTATGGATGCTGCTTCTGTAGCACAAATACTTAAAGTAGCCGCTCCTATTTTAATGGGTGTTTTAGGTAAAGAAAGTAGACAAAGCAATGTATCTAGTCAATCTGGACTTGAAGGACTTTTAGGTGGTTTAATTAAAGGAAACTCTCCACAACAAGAACAAAGCTTTTTAGAATCGATACTTGATGCTGATGGCGACGGAAGTGTAATTGATGATGTTGCAGGAATGGTTCTTGGAGGAAACAAAAAGAAAAGTGGATTAGGAGGACTTCTAGGAGGCTTATTTGGAAACAAATAAATTTTTCTAAATCATAAATACTAAAAGCCAAACGAAATGTTTGGCTTTTTTGTAGTGTTAAATGAGTTAAAAACCAATAATTTAAGGCATAATTTTTGTACCTTTAACAGAAACGTTAAGCTATGAAAGCCTTTGTTTACACAATACTGTTAGCCCTTTTTGTCTTTAGTTGCAATAGCACAAAAACTGTTACTGAACATTCTGCTCCTAAAACAATTTCAGAAGAAGACACAGTTAGAATAACTAATGATGAACTAGAGTATGAAATCATTATTATTGAACCAGGTTTTAATACTTGGTTACAAAGTGTTGCAAGACCTGAAGGCTACTATTCTCAAGATTTTTTAGAAAACAGAAACTTACAATACGTTATAGCTTGGAACCAACGTGTTATGCAGCCTCAACAATTCAATCCAGATCTTTACGCTATGCAAATTGACTATCAAAATGGAATTGATTATGGCTATGAGGTAAATTATAAACTGTACAACTACTTTATCTACTTTCAGCTCACTTACAAGCAAAAATTAGCAGGCTTCATTCCTAGAATTTAAACTATATTTGCATAGCAAAAATTGCTATGAAAAAATTTAAAGAAAACTGGGAAATACAACATAATTGGCAACTACTCTTTCCAATTATAGGTATAGTTGCTTTACTCTACTCTTCCTATAAACTTTCATCTTTGTTTATAGATACAGTTTGGTTAATTGTTTTAGTAAGTATCCCTATTTTTTATGCGTTGCTTAAGTTCTTTTTATTTCTTTTTAAAAAACTGGAAAAGAAATGGATACTGCAATACAAGTGGGAAATGATTAGGGTTTTTATTGTATTTGCTATAACTGGATCAACTTCAGCATATATAGGTAAGCCTATTTTTTCATTGCTTGGAATTACTAAAGAAAACTTAAACCCTATAGTTTATTGGGTTTTATTTATTATCATTGGGCTCATTTTTTACCAGCTGCTTTTGGTGTTTTTTGGATGGCTCTTTGGTCAGTTCAATTTCTTTTGGGAATTTGAAAAAAAGATGCTTCGTAGGTTTGGTTTAAAACGGTTTATTGATTGATGCAGCAAACAAAACAACATATTTTTATAAAATTATCAGCACTTTTATTAGTGCTTGGGCTGTTTGCACCTGAAGCTGAAAAGTTTGCACACACATTCAATCATCATAAGCATGAAGTTTGTCATGGAGAAAGTGAAACTCACCTTCACACACTAGATGTAGATTGTAGCTTTTATAAATTTAAGCTTAATAATTCTTACACTCTCCCTGAGTTTAATTTCGAAATTGCTATAATAAAAGACAATCATGAAATAATAGTATCTCAATACTTCTTTTTAAGCGATTATCAACGCTTGCATTTTTCCTTAAGAGGGCCTCCTTTTTATAGTTAACATATACGACTTCAATTTTGTCAAAAAACTATTTTGACAATTACATTAACTATAAAAAAAATTTAAATGAAAACAATTTTAAATGTACTGCTTGTATTAGCAGTATCATCAATATATGCACAAAACACAACACAAGGAACTGTAACTGACGCTAACTCTCAAGAAGCTATTGTTTATGCCAACATATACTTTCCTCAATTAGAAAAAGGAGTAACAACCGATGAAAATGGAAAGTTTACCTTACAGAATATGCCAGAAGGCACTTTTAAAATAGTGGTTTCCTATATAGGATATGAAACTTGGTCACAATCTATTACATTTCCAATTAACACTATTACTGTAGCATTAATTCCTTCTGTCATCGAAATGGAAGAAGTTATAGTATCAACACCATTTCATAAACTTCAAAGTGAAAATGTAATGAAAGTTGAACACCAAAATGTGTCCGCTTTAAAGAGTAAAGGAGCAGTAACCCTTGCCGAAGGAATTACAGATATTCCTGGTGTTGAAAGTGTAACTACAGGTTTAGGAATTGGAAAACCTGTTATTAGAGGTCTTAGCTCTAATAGAGTTTTGGTTTACACTCAAGGTGTTAGATTAGAAAATCAGCAATTTGGTAGCGAACACGGTTTAGGTCTCAACGATGCTGGAATTGAAAGTGTCGAGGTTATTAAAGGTCCTGCATCACTACTCTACGGTAGTGATGCTCTTGGTGGAGTTTTATATTTAAACCCTGAAAAGTTTGCAAATCAAAACTCATCAAAAGCTGATATTAGAGCCAATTACTATAGCAATACAAAAGGCTACAACACAAACGCTGGATACAAAGCATCTGGAGATAAGTTTAAATTTTTGTTCAGAGGAAGTCTTACCGAGCATTCCGATTATGAAACAAATGAATATAGAGTTACCAATACACGTTTTAGAGAACAAGATTTTAAAGCAGGCTTAGGTTATCAATCTACTAAATTCAAAACAGATTTTAGATACAATGTCAATCATGCTAAAATAGGCATTCCTGAAGAAGTTGGTCATCAATCAACCAACAAAACACCATTACTTCCTTATCAGGATATTACCAATCATGTTCTTAGTTCAAAATCTACAGTGTTTTTTAATAATTCTAATCTTGAATTTAATTTAGGGTATATCTATAATGACAGACAGGAATTTGAAGACGAACATCATCATGACGAAGATGAACACGAAGAAGACCATGACCATGAGGATGAGGATCACGACCATGAAGATGAACACGAAGATCATGATGAACATGAACTTAACCATCCTGCTTTACGAATGAAACTAAAAACCTTTAATTATGATGTAAAGTACCACTTACCTAAATATGGTAAATTTGAAACCATAGTTGGTATACAAGGTATGCATCAAACCAATACTAATTATGGTGAAGAAGTGCTTATACCTAATGCAACTACCAATGATATTGGCATTTTAGCAACTTCACACATTCATTTTGAAAAAGCCGACATACAACTAGGTGCTAGATTTGACAATAGAGATCTAAATATAAGTGGCATTCAATCAAAAAGCTTTAATAGTTTCAATGGAGCTGTAGGTGTTAAAACCAACATAGCAAACAATATAACTGCTAGAATTAACCTTGCAACAGGATTCAGAGCTCCTAACTTAGCTGAATTAACTTCAGATGGTGTACATCATGGTTCAAATAGATATGAAGTTGGAAATATTAATTTAGATAACGAGCAAAACTTTCAAACAGATATTAATCTAGAGTATAAAAGTGAACATTTTGAGATATTTGCTAACGGTTTTTATAATAGCATTAGCAATTATATATTTTTAACTCCTAACGGAACTATAGTTGATGAAACCCCTGTATTTAACTATGTACAAGATGATGCTAAATTATATGGAGGTGAATTTGGCTTCCATTTGCATCCACATCCATTAGACTGGTTACACTTTGAGAGTAGTTTTGAAACTGTAACAGGAAAACAAGACAATGGTGATTATCTTCCTTTAATTCCTGCAAACAACCTTAATAACACCATACGTATTGAGTATGATACAAACTGGTTAAAACAAGGATTTGCATTTGTAAAGTTACGCTCAACATTTGCTCAAAATAATGTAAGCACTTTTGAGACTTCTACTGATTCTTATAGTTTGTTAAGCGCTGGACTTGGTGGCACTATTAAATTAATGAACAATGACTTGATGGTTTCAGTTTCTGCAACAAACATTACTGACAAAAAGTATATTAATCATCTATCTAGATTAAAACCAGATGGAATTTATAACATGGGAAGAAATATAAGCTTAGGGCTTACCTATTACTTGTGATAACAAAAAAAGCGTTCAAATGAACGCTTTTTTTTTATTTAATTTCTATAACTGTTTCTTTCTCTTTACTGAATACATAGGTATAAAACCACATAATTGTAAAAGTTGGTATAATATCTAGTCCTGGTATAATCTCTTCTATAAAAGATATAACACCAGCGACCTTACCTTTGTTTCCACTATACATTTTAGCCATCAAAACCCCTGAAAGTGGTGCCCAAATAATATCTATAATGGTAATAAAACCAATAGCATCAAAAAGAATACTTAATGCTAGTTTTTTGTATTTGCTTAATCCTTCTAAATTCATAATTTATAATGTGTTGTTATACTTTATATTATAACAAGAAACATACCAAAATAGTATTATGACAATTTTTCGCTTATAAGCTTTAAAAACTCATTTCGCGTTTCATTTTTTTCAAATTGACCTCTAAACCCTGATGTTGTTGTTACAGAGTTTTGCTTTTGCACACCACGCATCATCATACACATATGAGAGGCTTCAATTACAACAGCTACTCCTTGTGGTTTTAAAGTATCGTTAATACAGTCTAATATTTGCTCTGTTAAGCGCTCTTGTACTTGCAATCGTCGTGCAAAAACATCTACAATTCTTGGTATTTTGCTAAGCCCTACAATTTGTCCGTTTGGTATATAGGCAATATGCGCTTTTCCAAAAAATGGTAACATGTGGTGTTCGCATAACGAGTAAAGCTCAATGTCTTTTACGACTACCATTTCGTTGTAAGACTCTTTAAACATTGCACTTTTAAGAATCTCCGCTGCATCTTGATGATAGCCTTGTGTTAAAAATTTCATCGCTTTTGAAGCGCGCTCAGGCGTTTTGAGCAAACCTTCTCTTTCCACATCTTCACCTATATCTTTAATTATGTCTTTAAAGCGATTTTTAGTGTCGTCTGTGATATTAATATTATACTCTTCAAATTTGTTATAAGGCATATTCAATTTTTTTTTGATACATAAAAATACGTAAAATTCAATTGAAACCCTAGTAGCACAAAAAGCTCATTTAACTTTTATTTAAGAGAAAAAACGGTTTCAACTAATAGATTTGTATCACTAACTGTAACAAATTAAATTAATTAATGTCTTTCTTTTAGAAATTAATTAAATCATCAATCATTAAAATGTTTTTCCGCTTAACTATCTTTCTCTCTGTGCTTTTTTGTTTTTCTACAATTAAAGCTCAGGATAAAAAAACCTTAACTATTACCAGAACGACTACACCTCCTAAAATTGATGGAGTATTAAACGATGCTGTTTGGCAAAATGCTGATGAAGCAAAAGACTTTACTCAATTTAGACCTGAAATGGGTGTTCCTGAAACCGATTATCAAAAAACGGTTGTGAAAATTACTTATGACGACGATGCTATATATGTTGGTGCATATCTCTATGATAAGCCAGAGGAAATCATGAAGCAGTTTAACAGCAGAGATAATTTTGGTCAACAAGATTTTTTTGGCGTTATCTTCAACCCTAACAACGACGCTCAAAACGATACTGAGTTTTTTATTTTTCCGTCAGGAAATCAAGCAGATGCTATTGCTTCTCCTAGTATCGGTGAAGATTTTGGTTGGAATGCTGTTTGGGAAAGCGCTGTGAAAATTGTAGATGATGGTTGGGTTGTTGAAATGAAAATTCCATACTTTAATTTACGATTTTCAAACCAAGATGTTCAAACTTGGGGATTACAATTCCATAGACATTTTAGAACTACTAGAGCGCAATATTCGTGGAATCCAATAGACAGAACCAAAGGTAACATAGGATTATATCATGGTGAATTAAAAGGCATTGAAAATATTGAGCCTCCTGTAAGGCTTAGCTTCTACCCTTTTACTTCAGGGCTTTTAAACACTTATGATGGTGAAACCGATACTGATTTTAACTTAGGCTTAGACATCAAATACGGAATTACCGAAAACTTTACGTTAGACATGACTTTAATACCTGATTTTAGTCAAGCAGGATTTGATAATTTGGTACTAAACCTTGGACCTTTTGAGCAAACCTTTTCTGAACAACGCCAGTTTTTCACCGAAGGTGTTGATTTGTTTAATAAAGGTAATTTATTTTTCTCAAGACGTGTAGGTAGTAGGCCAACAGGTAATGTTGAACTTAATGAAAATGAGGAAATTATTGATCGCCCTAACACAGTTAAAGTACTTAATGCTGCTAAAGTTTCTGGTCGAACTAAAAAAGGATTAGGAATTGGTGTTTTTAATGCTATTACCGAAAAAACCAAAGCTAAAATTAGAGATAATGAAACTGGTGAAGTAAGAGAAGAAGTTGTTGAACCTCTTGCTAACTATAACATTTTGGTACTTGACCAACAATTTAATCAAAACTCATCAGTAAGCTTAATTAACACCAATGTAACTAGAGATGGTGATTTTAGAGATGCCAATGTTACTGGTTTACTGTTTGATATTTCAAACAAGCGAAATACTTATAACCTTTATGGTGAAGCTAAAATGAGTAATCTAAACTTAGCTGACGGAAACCAAACAGGTTACAGCACTTTCTTTTTTGCAGGAAAATCACATGGAAAATTAAGATATAGTTTTGACCATAGTTATGCTGACACCAAGTATGACATTAATGATTTAGGATTTATCTCAAGAAACAATTACAACAACTTTGGTGTGGACCTTACCTATCGAATTTTTGAACCTACCAAAAAACTTAACAACTACTATATTGGCACTTATGTTAATTATACAAGATTAGCTAATCCTGGAGAGTACACAGGAAGCAGCTTTGGCGTAAACTTTGACGCAGTAACTAAAACCCTTCACAACTTTGGTGGAAACATAAATTTCCAAGTTGGTAAACAGTTTGATTACTTTGAACCGCGTGTTGAAGGACGTTATTTTATCTATGAAAACCGAATAAACTCAAACGTTTGGATTTCTTCAAATTACAACAACACCTTTGCTATAGATGCTAATCTTGGTGGAGCAACTTATTTTGAAGATAATAGAGACACTAACGAGTATTGGTTTGGGTTAAACCCAAGAGTACGATTTAATGATAAATTTTTAGTAGTGTATTCTTTTGACTACAATAAAATTTTCAAGGATAGAGGATTTACAACGCTTTCAGATGATAATATCATTTTTGGAGAAAGAGACAGAAAAATATTGGTAAACAGTATTTCTGGAACTTATAACTTTAACTCCTTCCACTCTTTGGGTTTAACGTTTAGAAACTATTGGTCAACCGTTATTTATCAAGATGAATTGTTTACATTAAGAGATAATGGTAGACTTACAAAAGACTCAGGATTTACGGTTGGTGATTTAGAAAACAACCCAAATATCAATTTCAGCACATGGAATTTGGATTTAAATTACTCATGGCAATTTGCTCCTGGAAGTTTTCTAACTGCGTTATACAGAAATCAATTATTTAACTCTGATACTGCAGCTACTGAGACTTACAGACAAAGCCTAGACAGACTCTTTGACCAACCTATTCAGTATACATTTTCATTACGCTTACAATACTTTTTAAATTACAGCGACTTAAAAAATGTCTTTAAGAAGAAAAACAAAACCAACTCTTAAATTGTGCATCACAGCTTAAAATAGTATGTTTACGTTATTATTTTCTAAAGCATGATTAAAGCTAAAAATATTCATAAATACTATAACGATTTACACGTTTTAAAAGGTGTTGATATTACTATTTCTAAAGGTGAAGTAGTCTCTATAGTTGGTGCTTCTGGTGCTGGAAAAACCACTTTACTGCAAATTCTTGGTACTTTAGACAAAGCCAGTAGCAACAATGAAAGTCAGTTATTGATTAACGACGTTGATGTATTGCAATTAAAAGATAAGACTTTAGCTAAATTTAGAAATGAGCATATTGGGTTTATCTTTCAATTTCATCAATTGCTACCTGAATTTACAGCTTTGGAAAATGTGTGCCTACCAGCTTTTATAAAAAATACTCCTAAAGCTGAAGCCGAAAAACGTGCTAAAGAGTTGTTAGATTTTTTAGGCCTTAAAGAACGCTACAATCATAAACCCAACGAACTTTCAGGTGGTGAGCAACAACGGGTTGCAGTAGCTAGAGCTTTGATAAATAATCCTGGATTAATCTTTGCCGATGAACCTTCAGGAAACCTTGATAGCGAAAGTGCTGAAAACCTTCACAACCTATTTTTCAAACTAAGAGATGAGTTTGGTCAAACCTTTGTAATTGTTACGCACAACGAGGAACTCGCTAATATGGCTGACCGCAAACTTACTATGGTTGATGGGAAGATTGTAAAATAACTACCTCCTACAACGCAACCAAATTAGCAATTCAGCATCTTAAGAGAAATGATTGCTATGATTAAAAAAATTACTTTTTCTTTTCTGTTTTTTTGTTTACTTGAAGTTTTAGTCGTTTCATGTTGTGAAGAAGAATACAATCTTTATTTAACAAGCATAAACTTTACCGTTGAAGATAATGCTGACTTTGACATTACTACAATAAAACATGAAGATTTACAGCTAAACTTGTTTCTTACTTATGAAACAGAGCTTACTTACTTAAAAAAAGAATTATCAAGACTATCCAACAAAGCTTATGCTACAAGTTGTGATGAAACCTACATTGTTAGAAATAAAGCAACTCAAGTTAAAATTACTTGTGACGCTACTTTTCAAAATATAGAAGCAGGAAATTCATTGAATGAATTATTCTATCTAAACCACAATGAAACACTTAAAGCGGTAGATAGTGTTTTGGATTACATAAATCAAGACACTTACTACTATGGCGATTTTTATCAATTCGTTTTAGCTAATCCCATTAATGAAGATGTTAGTGCGTCATTCAAAATTAGTATTTCCTTAGAAAATGGAGAACTTATTGAACGCTCAACAGTAACTACAACTATTACTGCCGAATAACCTTAAATAGATTTCAAAATTGTTTTAATGATTACTTTTGCACTTTATTACCAAAACAGCAAAAGTGAAATTCATTAATAAAACAGAGCTTAAAGAGTTTTTAGATAGTAAAGTTGAGCAATACAACAACCCAAAGTTTATTGAAAGCGACCCAATACAAATACCACATCGGTTTTCAAAAAAAGAAGATATTGAAATTGCTGCATTTCTAACTGCTACCATTGCTTGGGGAAACCGAAAAAGCATTATCAACAATGCATCTAAAATGATGGATTTGTTAGATAACTCACCTTATGATTTTGTACTAAACCATAGGGAAAAAGACCTAGAATCTTTATTGCATTTTGTACATCGAACATTTAATGGAACCGATTTAATCACTTTTGTAAAAGCTCTAAAACACATTTATAACAATCATGGTGGATTAGAAACTATATTTAGCAAAACTGCTAAAAATGAGTCGCTACAAACAGCAATAAGCCAATTTAAAACTCACTTTTTTGAAATAGAACATTTACCAAGAACTCAAAAGCATGTGAGTGATCCTTTAAATAATTCAGCTGCAAAACGAATCAACATGTATTTACGTTGGATGGTTAGAAATGATAATACTGGAGTAGATTTTGGGATTTGGAATAACATTTCACCTAGTCAACTCTCCTGCCCTTTAGACGTACACTCAGGAAATGTAGCTAGAAAACTAGAGCTTTTAACACGTAAACAAAATGATGCAAAAGCATTGTTTGAACTTGATACTAACTTAAGGAAATTAGACCCTAAAGACCCTGTAAAATACGATTTTGCACTTTTTGGGCTTGGTGTATTTGAAAGTTTTTAATTTTATATATTTGCTCCATATTACCCTAATTTAACTAACCAAAAAATGAAGCACTCTTTTAGATTGAAAAAATCTCAAATAAAGACTGTTTTTTTTGAGAAATTAGATATTAAATCCGTTTCTATTGAAAATAAGTCTGATGTTGAGAATGCAATCACAAACATTTTAGTTTTTAACGACCTTGACAGTTATCTTAATCCGATAGACTGTAATTACAATTTTATCAATACTATGGTAAGTTTTCAATTAGAACTTAATCCTGAAAGAGATAAAAAAGACTTTTTTAAAACTATTAAAAAGTTTACTGAGTTCATTGAAGACACAACAGAAAACAAAAAAGCGAATTAAAAAATTTTAATTCGCTTTTCTATTTTTTATATGTAATTAATTACAAAGTATCACTTTGGTTTAACCAAGCATTTCTTAGTTTTACCTGAGACTTAGTAGCCTCTAAGTTTTCTACTATTGTTTTAATTTTTGTAAATGCTGGAGTTAGCTTAGTTTTAATAACTTTTTCTTCTCCATTTCTTAACAATTTTACTTCAATTTCGTCTCCTTCTTTCCATCTAAACATTTGTCCCATAACCATTCTAAGATTGTTAAGTTTAACATCTGTTCCATTAACCGAAGTAATAATGTCGTTTTCTCTTACACCTTGCGATTCCCAAAAAGTATTTTCTGATACGTTACTAGAAAAGAACACGTAATCGTCTTCTTCATTGGCATCAAAAACAAAGCCCATTCCTGATTGTACATAATTGGTTTCTGTTTGTGTTAACTCATATATTAAACCTACTTTTTCAAAAAACGCACCATAGTCAATTGGCACACCATCAACCACATGTGTTTGTAAAAATTCTCCAATTGATGGATAGGTCATTTTAGTAATTTCTTCAATAATAGTATCGTCATCAAACGGTTTATGCACTCCATATTTAGCCGAAAGTTCTTTCATTAAAGACAACATACTTCTGTTTCCATTACTTTCTTCTCGCATTAAAATATCAATACACATCCCTATTAAAGCGCCTTTTTGATAAACGTTAGTATAGTTTTTAGCATAAGGTTCTTCAATAACATTCTCACTCATTTCAGTGAAACTCATGCTGTCGTCATAATATTTTGATCTTGTTATTTGATTTTGAATTGTCCTGTAGTATTCCTCAGGAGTTACTAATCCTTCATACACTTGAAAGTGTTGTGCAAAAAACTCTGTTACACCTTCGTACATCCATAAATGTTTTGAAAATGTTGGATCATTATAATCAAAATAATGCACGTCTTCAGAATGCACTGAAAGTGGTGTTACGATATGAAAAAACTCATGCGACACCACGTCAACCATAGATTTTGCCAAATATTCTGCTGAAGCCCATTCGCGTAAAACCACAACTGTTGAAGTATGATGCTCTAGAGCTCCAAACCCTTTAGGTGCTTTATCTGAACCATCAGATAGGTATAAATAAATATCATATCGTGCTGTACTGTTAATGTCTCCCAAGTAGTTCTTTTGGGCTTCCATCATAGTAAACATCGTTTCTTTTAAACTTGCAGCAGTGTGTTTTTTGTTTGGAGAATAAACGCTAAGCACAATTTTAATATCACCTACCATAAACTCCTCTACATCAAGTTTCCCATACATCATTGGGTTATCAGTAATATCAAAATATCGTGGAGCAAAATAGCTTGTCGTTATTTTAGTGCCATCGCTACTAGATTTTATACCTACATTTTGTAATGCCGAAGTACGCTCAAAAGTTGCAGGTGCAGTAACATCTAAATTGTATTGTGCATTTTTTAAACTATCAAAATACCCAATAAAACCATGTAAATTCAGGACATAATTATCTGGCTCAATATTTGTTCCTTGTGGCGAAAACAAGCTAGGATAATTAGGATCACTTTCAACATCATAACTGTCATTCACCCAATAAGTGATAACATCCAATTGTTGTGCGTTGGTAATAACCCAAGAGTTTTCATCTATCTTTTTAGAAGGCAACACATTACCATTGTAATCTTTTGCTACAAAATCATCAATAAAAGCCCCAAAATTACTTATATCATAAGTACCTTGGACTATTTTTGGCAATCTATAAATTACTGAATCTTGAGTAAAACGTCCAGGATTTATTGTAACAGGTAATTTATCGTTATTAACAGCTGTAATGTCTATAGACGTATTAATTGGGTTGCTTACTGCTAAATCATCAACTGACTTAGATGCAGAACCACAAGAAGTTAACAAAACGCTAATCCCAATTAGGGCAAGTATATTCTTCATGCTATTATTTTCTTTTAAGGGTCAACAAATTTAGGATTATGTTACATTTTTGTGAGCCAATATTTTGTTAAAATGATGAATCACTATCTTAGCAGCATGCCTAAACCTTTGATAAGTATTTTTACGCCTTTTAAAAACACAGCAGCCTTTTTACCTGACTGCATAAACTCTATTATTAATCAGAGTTATACACACTGGGAACTCTTGATAATTGATGATCACTCAACCGATAATAGCTTTGAAATTGTTAACGCTTTTGCGCAACAAGACCCTAGAATAAAACTGTTTACAAACTCTGGAAGCGGTATTATTGATGCGCTACAACTAGCTTTTAAAGCAAGTAAAGGGAGTTATGTAACTAGGATGGATAGTGACGATATTATGCATGTAAACCGATTACAACTCATGCTCAATAGCTTATTGGATTATGGTAAAAAACATGTAGCTGTTGGCAAGGTAAAGTATTTTAGTGATGTAGGAATTAGCGATGGTTATGCACGTTATGAAACTTGGCTAAATAACCTTACGGAAACTGGCAGTAACTATTCTGAAATCTATAAAGAATGTGTCATTCCTTCACCTTGTTGGTTAATTCACAGAGAAGATTTTATTGCTTGTGATGCTTTTAACCCAAATAGATATCCTGAAGACTACGATTTAACCTTTAGGTTTTACAAGCACAATTACAAGTGTATTCCTTGTGATACAGTATTGCATCATTGGAGAGACTACAGTTATCGCAGCTCACGAACTCACGAGCATTATGCCGAAAACACATTTTTAGAATTAAAACTTCATTATTTTTTAGAGCTAGATTACAATTCTAATAGAACACTTACTGTTTGGGGAGCAGGTGCAAAAGGAAAAAGCATTGCCAAACAACTTAAAGCGAAACAAACACCTTTTGTTTGGATTTGCGACAACCCAAAAAAAATAGGCAAAAGCATTTATGGTGTTAAACTGCATAACTTTGAACATTTAAAACAGTTGCAACAACCACAAAGTATTGTTACAGTTGCCAATGAGCAAGCACAACAAGAGATTACATCTTATTTTAAACAACAACAAATGAAACCAATGATTGATTATTTTTTCTTTTGCTAGATTTCAATTACCAGACAAAACGTTAAATTTCTCAAAACCCAACCGCAATAATCGCTCATCATTTTCTATATTTGAAAGCTAGTACAATTAATCAATAGGAATGCAGTTTAAACACCCAGAACTTCTTTACGCCTTACTCCTGCTTATCATTCCTATAATTGTTCATTTATTTCAACTACGTAGATTTAAAAAGGTTGAATTTACAAATGTTCAGTTTTTAAAAAACATCACTTTACAAACTCGTAAAAGTTCCCAACTAAAAAAGTGGTTAACACTACTTACTCGTTTACTACTTTTAGCTTGTACTATAATTGCATTTGCACAACCTTACATTTCTAAATCTAGCAGTTATAAAACCAAAAGCGAAACGGTAATTTACTTAGACAATTCGTTTAGCATGCAAGCCAAAGGAAGTAACGGAACGCTTTTAAACAGTGCTATACAAGATATTATTGAACATATTGATGAAAACGAAAAGATTACATTTTTCACTAATAACAGTTACAAACCCAACACAACGGTTAAAGCTATAAAGAACGAATTGATTCAACTATCAAATTCGCCAAATCAAATTACTTATGATGCTGCACTATTAAAAGGAAAAAATGCCTTTTCTAAAGATAAAAGTACGCTTAAAAATTTGGTGCTGATTTCCGATTTTCAACAGCACAATAACGCATTCAACACAGTTACCGATTCTTCTATACAGTTAAAATTAGTACAGCTAAAACCTGTTAACAACTACAATGTAGCTATTGATAGTGCTTATGTTTCAAAAACAAATGCTGAAAACATTGAGTTGAGCGTTACCATAAAAAACTCTGGTAATCCTATTGATAACTTACCTGTATCGTTATACAATGACGATAATTTAGTAGCTAAAAGTTCAGTAAGTAGTACTGAAAATGGCTCTGTGGTTTTCACACTTCCTTTTAATCAAATGTTTAATGGTAAACTAAGTATTGAAGATGCTGGTTTAACTTATGACAACACCTTATTTTTTAACTTAGATAAAAGTGAAACCATAAAGGTATTATCCATAAATGAAGCTGATGACACCTTCTTAAAAAAGATATATACTGATGATGAATTTAGTTACATATCATACAAGCTAAACGAGCTAGATTACAATACCATTTCATCTCAAAATTTAATTGTTTTAAACGAGATAAAAAACATTCCAAATTCGCTAACAACTGCTTTAAAAGCATTTACTGATGATGGTGGAACACTATTAATTATTCCTTCAGGTGATTCTGAATTAAGCTCTTATAATCAATTATTTAGAAATTACAATATTTCAACATTCAATGCTACAACTCCTGAGGAGAAAAAAATAACTTCTATTCAGTTTTCACATCCTTTATTGACTAATGTTTTTGATAAAAAAATCAGCAATTTTCAATACCCAAAAACCAATAAAAGATATGTGTTTTCAGGACCTAGTGGTGCTTCGGTTTTAAACTTTGAAGACAGCACTCCTTTTTTAACCCAAAACGAAAATCTATACACTTTTACAGCGGCTTTAAATGAAGACAATTCAAACTTCAAAAATTCGCCTTTAATTGTTCCTGTGTTATATAATATTGGGAAGCAAAGTCTTAAACTGTCTCAATTGTACTATACTATTGGAAAGGAAAACAAAATAGACATAAACACCAAGCTACAACAAGACGATATATTAAAACTAGGAAACGAAAACAACGCTAGTATTCCTTTACAACAAACCTTTACAAATAAAGTGGAGTTAATTACTAATGAATATCCTGAAAAAGCTGGTATTATTCCTGTAATGAACAAGAATGAAGTATTAAAGCAATTAAGTTTTAATTACAATAGAACTGAAAGTAATTTAAACTATAATGATTTAGAAAGCATTGAAGGTTTAAACGTAACTAAAAGTGTCGCTTCGGCAATTAACGACATAAAAAGTGCTACAAATGTTAATGAGCTATGGAAATGGTTTGTTATTTTTGCATTAGCTTTTTTAATCATTGAAATGCTCATCTTAAAATATTTTAAATGAACGTACTCCTAAAATCTGCGACAATAGTTGACCCAAAAAGCGATTTTCACAATCAAACTGTTGATATTTTAATTGAAAAAGGAGTCATTTCGCAGATTTCAAAACGTATTAGCAATCCAAAAAACTACAAAGAAATTAAGCTAGACAATCTTCATGTTTCAAAAGGTTGGTTTGATAGTAGTGTGAGTTTTGGAGAACCAGGTTATGAAGAACGCGAAACCATTGAAAACGGCTTAAAAACTGCTGCATTATCAGGATTTACATCTGTTGTCCTAAATTCTAACACACATCCAGTAATTGATACTAATGCTGATGTCTCGTTTTTAAAAACAAAGGCCAATGGAAATGCTGTAGACTTACATCCTTTAGGTGCTTTAACCAAAGAAAGTAAAGGTGTTGATTTAGCTGAACTGTTTGACATGAAAGGCGCTGGAGCTGTTGCTTTTTATGACTACCAAAAACCCATAAGCAACCCCAATCTTATAAAGATTGCACTTCAATATGCTAGCAATTTTGATGGTTTAGTGATGTCCTTTCCTCAAGAATCCAAAATTTCTGGTCTTGGTGTCATGCACGAACATGTCACAAGTACGTCTTTAGGACTTAAAGGAAACCCTTCCTTAGCTGAAGAACTACAAATAGCAAGAGATTTGTTTATCTTAGAATACACTGAAGGAAAACTTCATATTCCAACAATTTCAACAGCAAAATCTGTTGAGCTTATACGAGCTGCAAAACAGAAAAAGCTTAATGTTACCTGTAGTGTAGCTATACACAACCTGATACTAACCGATAAAGATCTGGTAAATTTCAACACCAATTATAAAGTGTTACCTCCATTACGTTCGCAATCTGATATAGATGCTTTAATAGAAGGCGTAAAAGATGGTACAATTGATATGGTTACTAGTGACCACAACCCTATTGATATTGAACACAAAAAAGTTGAGTTTGACCACGCAATGTATGGTACAATAGGTTTAGAAAGTGCTTTTGGTGCGTTACAAACTATTTTCACACTTAAGAAAACTATAGACTTACTTACAAAAGGAAAAGAATGTTTTGATCTGCAATCCAGCCCAATACAACAAGGCGAAAAAGCAAACATCACACTTTTTAACCCAAACCAAAGTTATACATTTACAAAAGATAATATAGTTTCAAGCTCCAAAAACAGTTGCTTTGAAAACCATGACTTAAAAGGAATTGTTTACGGTATTTACGCTAACAACCAACTTGTTTTAAAATAATGACAGAAAATATTATAAAAGAAGGTAAAACCTTAGCTATAGTAAGCTACTTAACGCTATTTGGAACAATAATCGCTTTTTTTATGAATCAAGATAAAAAAAATGAGTTTACTGCTTTTCACACAAGACAAGCTCTTGGTCTTTGGATTCTACAAATGATTTTAGGATATGTAATTGGTGGTTTTGATAACTGGAATATTACTTTAGCTTTTTGGATTGGAATATCAGTGTTACTCTTTTATGGTGTATTAACTGCTATTTCAGGAAAAGTACAACCAATACCATTATTAGGTGATTTTTTTCAGAAAGTTTTTGCATCATTAGGAAAATAACATGAAACTATCTTACATAAAAAGACCTTCTACTATAAAAGAAAATGCTCCACTATTAATCATGCTTCATGGGTATGGTAGTGACGAAAACGATTTGTTTTCATTTGCATCTGAACTTCCTGAAGAATTGTTTATCATTTCCTTGAGAGCTCCATACCCAATGCAACCTTTTGGCAATGCTTGGTATGCTATTAATTTTGATGCTGAACACAACAAATGGAACGACAATGAACAAGCCACAGCATCAAGAGATTTAATTGCTCAATTTATTGACGAGGCTTGCGATACTTACCCTGTAAACAAGGACAATATTACATTATTAGGTTTTAGTCAAGGAAGTATTTTAAGTTATGCTGTTGCGCTAACCTACCCTAACAAGGTAAATAATATTATAGCACTTAGCGGTTATGTAAGTGAAGACATTTTGCCTGAAAACTTAAACCCTAACGATTACACCAAACTAGATTTTTACTGCTCTCATGGTAGTGTAGATCAAGTTATTCCTGTTGAATGGGCAAGAAAAACACCTAAGTTTTTAGAGGCTTTAAACATTAAGCACAAGTATTCTGAATTTCCTGTAGGCCATGGTGTTGCACCACAAAATTTTTATGAGTTTAGAACTTGGTTAAACGACAAGCTCTAGTAACTAGGTCTGTATAAAAAATATTCTACCAGCTTAAACTTAAGTTCTTCCTGACCGACAATTTCATAGGTTAAGAACATTTGTCCCCAATGTTTTCCATCAGTAAAATCGGCTAAAATCCATTTGTGATTAAGCACTTTTACTGTGTTTATTGACATTTTAGAGTCTGTCATTGATGCATAAGGTACAATTGGATGGTCATCACCTTCATAAACGTTTAACTTATACAATTCATCTTTTATAAACGGAATTAAGGTTTCAGTATCATAACCTCTATCTTCAAAATAGGTAAGTGCATCATCATCATTGTCGATATTAAAATGCATGAGTTCAGAATTTTTTTCTGTTAAGCTTGATATTTCAGCTTCGTATTTATCAACCTTTTCCTTCAAGATATTTATATCCTTTTCATAAACATCAAGTATATTCTTCGAGTTTACATACTGAAAAATGATTAGTAGTACTGAAAAAATAAACAAGTACATAAATATTCTGCTCTTCATAATTTTAAAGTGTTATTTGTAGATTATCATAAGCCAAAAATACATGTTTTGGCAATTTTTGTTCAACTTCATCATGAAAACCTAATAAATGACTAATATGAGTAAGGTATGCTTTTTCAGGTTTTACTTTGTCAATAAATGCTAAGGCTTCCTCTAAATTTAAATGTGAGTGGTGAGATTCTTCTCTTAAGGCATTTATAACCAAAACTTTTAAATGCTTTAATTTTTCCATTTCCGCTTCTGCAATGGTTTTCATGTCTGTTAAATAAGCAAAATCATTAACTCTAAACCCAAACACCTGCAAGTTACCATGCATTAGGTTTATTGGTACTACAGTAGTATCTCCTAATTTAAAAGGTGTATTCTCAATCTCGCGTATATCAACTCCAGGAGCTCCTGGATATTTATTTTTAGTTTCAAAAACATACGCAAATCGCTGTTGCAAAGCTTTTACAACTCTTTTATGAGCATAAATAGGCATGTCACCTTGCCTAAAATTAAAAGGTCTAATATCGTCCAATCCTGCTGTATGATCTGCATGTTCATGAGTAAATAAAATACCATCAATTTTATTACAATTAGCAGTAAGCATTTGCTGTCTAAAATCAGGACCACAATCAATAACATAAGCATAATTGTCCCATTCAATTAACACAGAAACTCTAAGTCGCTTATCTTTTGGATTATCACTTAAACATACTGGGTGTGTGCTTCCTATAACTGGAATTCCTTGCGATGTGCCTGTACCCAAAAATGTTATTTTCAATTCTAGAAGTTTGAAACAAAAATAATGTTATTTTTTTGTTTACCATGCTATTTTAATACCTTTGTGCAATACTAAAACCCGGATTTAAAAGATGGAAATAACCTTAAAGGGAGACAGAGAATTTGATGACGTACCTTCGTTAAAAACTAAGGCACTTCGAATTAACCTTAATGAAAATATCTACGGTACTTTTGCCGAAATTGGAGCTGGACAAGAAACTGTACGTCAGTTTTTTAGAGCTGGCGGTGCTTCGGGTACAATTGCAAAAGCAATGTCTGCTTATGACAAGGATTTTAGCGACGCTATTTATGGTATAGAAGATGACAAACGTTATGTTACTGAAGCGCGTTTAAGAAAAATGCTAAATCATGAGGTTAACTTAATTGAAAAAAGACTACCTAGAGACAAACATCCTAATAAATTGTTTTTCTCTTATGCTAATACTGTTGCTACAATAGATTTTGCTAAAAACTATAAAGGACATGGTTGGGTAGGTATTAAATACCAAATAGAACCAGACCAAGAGTATAACGACATCATTATTCATATTAGGTTTAAAGAAACTGATGCACGTTTACAACAAGAAACACTTGGGGTTTTAGGTACAAATTTAATTTATGGTGCGTTTTATAAGTACAATGAACCTAAAAAATTATTGCGTTACTTATACGACCATTTAGATAAAGACCAGTTAGAAATCGATACGATTAACTTCTCTGGACCTGTGTTTAAAGACATTGATAACCGTTTAATGAGCTTACAACTAGTTAAAAACGGTATGACTGATGCCGTAATGTTTGCTCCTGACGGAAACAACGTATTACCAGCAAGGGTTTTATATAAAAAGAATATACTAGCGCTACGTGGTAGTTTTAGACCTGTAACCAAAGTAAATATGGACATGTTTCAAAAGTCTTATGACATGTTCATTAAAGAAAATAAAGTTGATGTCGATAAAACTCAAGTCATCTTTGAAATTACATTATCTAACCTTCGTGCTGAAGGTGAAATTGATGAGCAAGATTTCATGGATAGAGCAAAATTATTATGTTCTTTAGGGCAAACAGTTCTTATCTCTAACTTTCAGGAGTATTATAAACTTGTTGAATATTTTTCTCAATACTCTAAAAACAGAATGGGATTATCAATGGGTGTCAACAACTTAGTAGATATTTTTGATGAAAAATACTACAGACACTTAAGTGGAGGTATTCTAGAAGCTTTTGGTAAGTTGTTCTTTAAAGATTTAAGAGTTTACTTATATCCAATGCAAAATGAAGATGGTACGCTAACTAATAGTGAAAATCTTAAAGTACATCCTAGAATGAAAGAACTTTACAAGTTCTTCAAATACAACGGAAAAGTAGTAGACATTACAGATTTTGACCCTTCTACTTTAGCTATTTTCTCAAGAAAAGTACTTAAAATGATTGCCAAAGGGGAAGATGGATGGGAAACTATGCTACCTGAAGGTGTTTCTAAATTAATTAAAGAAAAAAGCCTCTTCGGATGTGAATCGGAAGAAATATTTCATAAAGAATAAAAAAGAAAAGCGACCAAATGGTCGCTTTTTTTTATGATTAAGAGGGTAAACTTTACTTAAAATGTAAACTCATATCCTATATTAACTGCAGAATAACTGTAGGTATCCATAACTTCTGTGTATGAAGCTACAATACCTGAACATTTTGAAACTTGCATACCAAGCCTAAGTCTATACAAGAAACCGCCTTCATCTAATCCATAAGCATAACCTGCATCTCCACCTACGTGAAACTTATCATTATCAGTATGAAATCTAAACGTTCCTGCAAACGATACAAACTTCCCGTCACCTTCTTTTATAAGAGTGTTGCTAGAGTTGTTTTGAAATGCATACATTGCTCCAAGCGTTCCTCCTACTTTTAAATCCTTAGTTAAATTGTACAAATACGTAACGTCAAACGCTGCATTGGTTGAGAAAACTTCATTAGCATAGTCTCCTCCTACAGTACCTCCTACACTAAATGCAGCTCTAAATTCATAAGGATCTAAAGTTTCTTCTTCTGGTTGTTCTTCTTGAGCATATGCTCCTAAACAACATGTTACTAAAAAAATAATTGTTAAAAAGTTCTTTATCATAATCTAAAGTATTAGTTAGTTATACAGCTAAAATAAACTTTTTGATCTAATTTTTAACATTTTCTTAAATAACCTATGTGTTTTTTATGAAAAATATTGCTATTCCAATATTTGCTCTGAATGTATTTTAGCCTTAACCTTATCTATAACTTTTTCGATTATACCGTCTTCATTAATAACAAAAGTTGCTCTATGAATACCATCAAATGTTCGTCCCATGAACTTTTTTGGTCCCCAAACACCAAACGCATTAATTACTTCTTTATCAACGTCTGCTAATAATGGATAAGGAAAACTAAACTTATTTTTAAAGTTAGTTTGTCGTTTTTCTGTATCAGCACTCACACCTAAAATTTCGTAGCCTTTATCGGTAAGCTCACTGTAATTATCTCTTAAATTACAAGCTTCTACAGTACAAGTAGGTGTATTGGCTTTAGGATAAAAGAAAATCACAAGCTTTTTTCCTTTATAGTCTGAAAGCGATACTGTGTTTCCTTGTTCGTCTTTTGCTGTAAAATCTGGAGCTTTATCTCCTGCTTTTAATTTAGTCATATTTATTAACTTTGAATTTTATGTAAAAATACAATTAATGACTAAGCAAGAAAAGGTAGATTTTGTTATAAATACCTTAAAATCTATTTATCCAACCATTCCTATTCCTTTAGACCATAAAGACCCTTATACATTGTTAATAGCTGTACTTATGTCTGCACAAAGTACAGATGTTAGGGTAAATCAAATTACACCTTTACTTTTTGAAAAGGCTGATAACCCTTATGATATGATAAAACTTACGGTTGAAGAAATTCGTGAAATTATTAAGCCTGTTGGACTATCACCTATGAAAAGTAAAGGTATACATGGGCTTTCAAAAATACTTATTGAGGAACACAACGGAGAAGTTCCTCAAACCTACGAAGACCTAGAAAAACTCCCTGCTGTTGGACATAAAACTGCTGCAGTTGTATTATCGCAAGCGTTTGGTATTCCTGCTTTTCCTGTAGACACACACATACATCGATTAATGTATCGTTGGGGTTTTAGTAATGGTAAAAATGTTGTACAAACCGAAAAAGATGCAAAACGATTATTTCCTGAAGAATTATGGAATGATCTTCATTTGCAAATCATTTGGTATGGTAGAGAATACTCTCCTGCTAGAGGTTGGAATTTAGAAAAAGACATCATCACCAAAACTATTGGTAGAGCATCTGTAATAAAAGACTATTATAAATCAAAAAAGTCCTGACGACTAACCGATCAGGACTTTTCAAAATTTAATTTAGAAGTGCTTCAAACTTCAATTTATTACAATGTATAACACTTAAAGCCTTAGAGTAATTTAAAAGAAAATCTACAGTTTCTTTTTTAGGGTTCAGGTTGTTTTTTGTTTGAGGATAATTAGAGTAAAGTTTTGCCATTATCGGAATTTTAAGTTAGTACAATTTCAATAACGCAGTAAAACTCTATTTATTATATCAATTTGTTAAAACTATATTATTTTTTTCGATTACCTTCCTCAAATTAATCAATGCATAACGCATTCTACCCAAAGCTGTATTGATGCTAACACCAGTACTATCACTTATTTCTTTAAAACTCATATCCTTATACATACGCATTACTAAAACGTCTTTTTGGTCGTCTGGTAACTCTTCAATAAGTCGTCTTAAATCACATTCTACCTGTTCTTTGATAAGCTGTTTTTCAGCATTTAAGGCAGAATCTCCTAATACCGAAAAAATACTGAACTCACCAGAGTTGTCAAACTTTGGCATTCTGTTGCTTTTTCTAAAATGATCAATAACTAAATTATGCGCAATACGCATAACCCAAGGTAAAAATTTACCTTCTTCGTTGTATTTTCCTAGCTTAAGCGTTTTAATAACCTTAATAAAAGTGTCTTGGAAAATATCTTCAGTAATGTCTTTATCAAATACTTTTGAATAGATAAAACTGTAAATCTTTTGTTTGTGTCTGTGGATTAAAACCGAAAGAGCGCTTTCGTCTCCTTGAATGTAGTTTTTTACTAAAACAGCGTCAGTGATAAGTTCGTGTTTCATAATCATTACTTTAAGGGCAAAGAATTTACTTCTTAGCTTGGGGTTAATTTCAAAAGTAATGTTACGCTATAGGCGAATGGTTTTTAACTGTTTATGTCTCAAATATAACAACAATCATTCCGAAATTCCAAAAAAACAGACTAAAATTTAACATTTTAATCAACAAAAATCCATTTTCAAGGCTGAGATAGTTGTAGTATCTTTGCGAATTCTAAAGCATAATTTTCAATATGAGCGTTAATATTTCTGAAGTTAATCAAAAGCAAAATATCATCATAAAAGGTGCTAAACTTCATAATTTAAAAAATATTGATGTTGTTATACCAAGAAACAAACTTGTGGTTATAACTGGTTTATCAGGTTCTGGTAAATCCAGTTTAGCATTCGATACGCTTTATGCTGAAGGTCAGCGTCGTTACGTTGAAAGCTTATCTAGTTACGCGCGTCAATTTTTAGGACGATTAAATAAACCAAAAGTAGATTTCATTAAAGGTATTGCTCCTGCTATTGCTATTGAGCAAAAAGTTAACTCAACAAACCCACGCTCTACTGTAGGTACAACTACCGAAATTTACGACTACCTAAAACTTCTTTTTGCGCGAATTGGTAAAACCTACTCTCCTATTTCTGGTGAATTGGTAAAAAAACACACCACAAAAGATGTACTGGAGTTGGTAAAACAATTTGAAGAGAAAGAAAAACTATTACTCCTTGCTCCTATTATTTTGGAAGAAGGACGTACTATGGCAGATAAACTTAAAGTGCTACTTCAACAAGGGTATGCTAGAATAAAGTCTGGTGATGACGTATTACGTATTGATGATGCTATCGATAAAAAACTAGCCAAAGACGTCTTTTTAGTGGTGGATAGAATTGTGGTTAAACACGAAGAGGATTTTTACAACCGACTTGCTGATGCTATCGAAACTGCTTTTTTTGAAGGAAAAGGCGCTTGTATTATTGAATCGCTTTCCACAAAAAAACTACATGCTTTCAATAATAAGTTTGAACTAGACGGTATGTCTTTTTTAGAACCTAATGTTCATCTTTTTAGTTTTAACAATCCGTATGGAGCTTGTCCTAAATGCGAGGGTTATGGAGATATTATAGGAATTGATGAAGACTTAGTCATCCCAAATACTAGTTTATCGGTTTACGAAAATGCAATCTTCGCTTGGCGTGGAGAAAGCATGAGTTGGTATAGAGATATGCTAGTAAATAATTCACATAAATTCGATTTCCCAATACACAAACCCTATTTTGAATTGTCTAATGAACAAAAACAACTCATTTGGGATGGTAACGAGTATTTTGAAGGATTAAACAGTTTCTTTGAAGAACTTGAAGCTAAAGCTTATAAAATTCAAAACCGAGTAATGCTTTCGCGTTACAGAGGAAAAACAAAATGTAGTGCTTGTAAAGGAAAACGCTTACGTCCTGAAGCTAACTATGTAAAAGTTGGACAAACCACAATAACTGATTTGGTTGAAATGCCTCTTAAAAAACTCACTCAGTTTTTTAAAGAGCTAGAGTTAAACGATTATGACACTCAAATCGCCAAAAGACTATTAAAAGAAATCAATAATCGTTTGTCGTTTTTATCAAATGTTGGCTTAGATTATTTAACGCTTAACCGTCGTTCAAACACCTTATCTGGTGGTGAAAGTCAACGTATTAACCTAGCGACTTCACTAGGAAGCAGTTTAGTAGGCTCAATGTATATTTTAGATGAACCTAGTATTGGCTTACACCCTAAAGACACTCAAAAACTAATTAAAGTTTTAGAAGCCTTACGCGATTTAGGCAATACAGTAATTGTAGTTGAGCATGACGAAGACATTATGCAAGCTGCTGATGAAATTATAGATATTGGCCCTGAAGCTGGTACTTTTGGAGGACATGTTGTAGCAACTGGTAGCTATGACACTATTTTAGCTTCAGATTCGTTAACCGCTAAATACCTAAACGGAAATCTATCTATTGAAATTCCTAAAAAAAGGCGTACTTCAAAATATCATATTGATGTTATTGGAGCTCGCGAAAACAACTTAAAAAACATTGACGTTACGTTTCCTTTGGAAATGTTAACCGTTATTACAGGAGTATCTGGAAGCGGAAAGAGCACTTTGGTTAAAAAAATACTGTTTCCTGCCATACAGAAAAAACTAACTGATTTTGGCGATAAACCTGGACAGTTTACTGAAATAAAAGGCAACTTTAGCAATATTAAACACGTTGAGTTTGTTGACCAAAATCCTATTGGTCGTTCTTCGCGCTCAAACCCTGTGACTTACATTAAAGCCTATGACGATATAAGAGCTTTATTTGCTAATCAAAAGCTGAGTAAAATAAGAAACTACCAAGCAAAACATTTTTCGTTTAATGTGGATGGTGGGCGTTGCGAAACCTGTAAAGGTGAAGGTGAAGTAACCATAGAAATGCAGTTTATGGCAGATGTTCACCTTACTTGCGAAACTTGTAATGGCAAACGCTTTAAAAAAGAAGTACTTGAAGTTACCTTTGAAGATAAGACTATTGATGACATCTTAAATCTTACTATTGATGATGCTATTGCGTTTTTTAGCAAGCATAACCAATCTAAAATTCAAGGCAAGTTACAACCGCTTCAAGATGTTGGTTTAGGCTACGTTACTTTAGGTCAAAGCTCTTCAACCTTGTCTGGTGGTGAAGCGCAACGTATTAAATTAGCATCGTTTTTAGGCAAAGGAAGTAAAAGTGATAATGCATTATTTATTTTTGATGAGCCTACAACAGGTTTACATTTTCATGATATTCAAAAACTACTAACCTCTTTTCAAGCTTTAATTGCTAAAGGACATTCTATAATTGTTATTGAACATAATTTAGAGCTTATCAAATGTGCCGATTACATTATTGATTTAGGTCCTGATGGAGGTGAGCAAGGTGGACATCTTGTAGCTCATGGTACTCCCGAAGACATTGTAGCTGATAAAAACTCGGTTACTGGTAGCTATTTAAAAGAAAAACTATAGTTGTGAAGCTCTCAGAAAACATAGACAACAATAAAGATGAACTTCATTCTATTGAGTCTATTGATTTTTCTACAAATACTTCAGAAAACGTTAATATAGCTGTTACACCTTTAAAACCTGGAGGCGCAAATTTTAAAACACACTCTTTAGTAAAAAAATCGTCTTCAAAATATGCTTATCAACCTTCAGTAGGTGGAGCTGCATTTTCTATTTTGTTTCTCAGTATTGGACTTATAATTACAATAGCTTGCCTACTTAATATTATTGGTGTTTTTTCAACGGTAAAACCAGTAAGTTGGTTTATGCTATTAATAGGAACTATCTTTGCTGCAGCTGGAGTATTACTAACGTATTGGTCTTATATGCCTAGGGTTTTCGATAAACAACTTGGTCTTTACTATAAAGCTTATAAAGTTGATTTTAATAGAGATAAAAACACTTCAAAAAAACAAATTCCTTTAAAATCAATTATAGCTATTCAAATCATTGGAGAACGCATAACTAGTGATGATGGTTCTTATGGAAGTTTTGAGCTTAATCTAGTATTAAATGACTATTCTAGAAAAAATGTAGTGGATCACGGAAATCTAAAATCCATAATCAACGATGCACATATCTTAAGTGATTTTTTAAACATCCCAATATGGCATGCAAAAACACACAATGCTCAATAAGTCAATAACGCCATAAGTGCCATAATACCAGCAGCAAATGGTATTACAAACATTAAAAACACAAAGGTTGCCACACTACTTTTAAAGAAGCTTAAAAACCAACCTTGTCCATAAAATCGTTTTACAGCTATAAAGAGGTAAAAGAAAGTTGATAGCATAACCAATGTCATAATCCAACCTGGAAAATTATCCCAAATAAAATTACACAACA
Source organism: Gaetbulibacter sp. PBL-D1 (assembly GCF_050509525.1). Classification (NCBI taxonomy): domain Bacteria; kingdom Pseudomonadati; phylum Bacteroidota; class Flavobacteriia; order Flavobacteriales; family Flavobacteriaceae; genus Gaetbulibacter; species Gaetbulibacter sp. PBL-D1. Next base: position 167,475 of record NZ_JBNWKB010000003.1, read on the forward strand.
TAAGCACGCTAAAAACTGTAAACAAAAACGAAAAGAAATAAAAGCTAAACACCAAATGATGTGCAAAACGTCCTTTTCTATAGTATAACAACTTTAAAATAAATGCAAATATTGGCAAGAGTATAAACATTGCTATTGGGATACTATCATAAAACGCTTGCAATATTGAACCTCCACTCCTATTCTTAAAAAACTTTAAGGCTTGTGAGTATAGTCTTCTGGTAAAATAGCCATCATCGTCATCCATTCCCATAGCCTTATAGATCTCATCCTCACTTGCTCCTGCTTCAATTAAAGAATCAATCTCACTTCGGCTAAAACTAAAATTAGTATTCATTTTAGATTCCTTAGTAGCTTCTTGTTTTATAATAGAATCAAGCTCTTTAAACTCTTTATCTTTTAATCCTAGTTTCTCTTTATTTGCCTCAAGAGGCTGCATTATTTGAGCTATTTGAGCCGAATCTAAAGGTTTATTTCTCAAAGAGTCTATAACCGTTTTTGAACGTTCTAGTTCGCGTTTCATAGCCTCATCAACGCTTTGCGTAGTTTGTCTTGCGATAAAAGAGAATAAAAAGAAAAATACTACCGAAATAAACAGGTACATCTGAGCTGGATGCAAATACAACAAGCGTTTTCCTTCTACAAAACGTCTAGCCAAATAACCTGGTTGTATCATTAAAGGGATAAAGCTCTTAAAAAAACGAGCATCAAAAGAAAAGTAGTTGCTAATAGTGTTGTAAAACAACACACCAAGAGTAAGGTCGTCTTTTGCTTTTTGCCCACAGTGCGGACAAAATTGAAACCCTTCTTCAAATTGCTTTTCGCAGTTTGGACAGTTAACCTGAGTTTTTCCCATAATAATTGATTGGCTATATAAAAGTATAAAAAAAATTGAACGCTCATGTAAAGTGTTTTTCACAAACGTCCTTAACAATCAATAAAACATTAACAATGAAACACTTACATTTTTGGCACGCAAATTGAAAACTAACATAACAAATAGCGTAAGCCGAAAAGCTAAATGAGTAGGCATAATCTAAAACCCTATTATTATGAAAAAATTTGTATTCATATTAGCATCGATGTTATTAGGTTTAACATCTGCAACAGCAACAGCACAAGGTGAAGGTTTAAACAATACACGCTATCGTTATGCACAACCAATAATGTTTGTAGAGCGTGGTGTAGAGTTTATGATTTTTCCTGACGGAAGTTTCGACTTCAATACCAATATTGAAAACACTTACCAAACAGGTAACGTGTACTACAGATCAACAACTACTCGTAGAAGCTCGGTAAATGTTACTTATGGAGCTCCTGGTACTGTTAGTAGAGTACACTATTCTACTCCAAGATCTAATCAAGGTGTATTTATTCAACATGATAGTGATGGTAAAATTAGAAGAATTGGCAATGTGTACTTAAATTATGACAGACAAGGTAGAATTAAAAGAGCTGGAACTGTATATATGAGTTACCAAAGAGGTAATGGAAGATTAAAACAAGTTGGTGGTTTACGTGTAAACTACAACGCTTGGGGAGAAATTGTTCATGCTTCTGGTGTGGTAAACCATAACAATTCAGGTTATGTATACAGTAACAACACTTCGGGTAATTTTGGATATGGTTATTATAGTGATTTTGATGATGCTGATGATTACTATTACTACAGACAAGGTGGTGAAGTGAAAAAACAAAAAAAGATTAAAATAAAAGTATAAATAGATTTTTTTGATTGGTTAGTTAATTGATAATCCCGTTGTACGTCCCCAAGTACTTCGGGATTGTCTTTTTATAGAGCATCAATACTAACTATAAAAAGCTTATCCTTCTCTAAGTATCTTTTCCATTTTTCTACCTTTTGCTAACTCATCAACCAACTTATCTAAATATCTTGCCTGTTGGGTTAATGTAGTAGTAATATCTTCTATTCTGTAACCACATATTACACCCTTAATTAAGTGTGCATTTGGGTGAATAGTTGCTTGCTCAAAAAACGTTTTAAAAGTTACCTTATCGTCTATAAGTTGTTGCAACTTATTGTCGTCAAATCCTGTTAACCATTCAATAACTTGGTGTAACTCGGCTTTGGTACGATTCTTTTTCTCAACTTTAGTAACATAATGTGGATATACCGATGCAAAAGTCATTTTTGCAATACGTTCATCATGTTCTGGTGTGGTAATACTCATAGTACTGAATGTGTTAATTTTGGTATGGAAAGATAGTAAATTGCACTTACATTAACTTAAAGATATGAATCATGGTTGATTATCATATATTGAGTTCAAAGGTTGTAAATATTTTGTAAATCCTAAATCCTTTATAAACTGATAAATTTGTTTTCTAGCAGTTGAACTAAAACCATTAGCTGGATAAGAATAATCATCTGATATTTTTATATACTTTAATGTTGTTGAAGGTATTTCAGTCCTTGACACTAAGTAATTACAACTAAGGCAAACATCAATTGTCTCAACAGGTTTTCCTTTTAAAAAATAAACAACTGCAAAATGAGGATCAAAACAAAAGGCTGTTGTACTACCATAAGCTGTTTTACTGGTTATAATAGTCTCAAAATCTTTCACTTGTTCGGAGCTTAAAACGGATTCTTTGTTTATTCTCTCTTTAGCATTTTTAAGACAATAATCTATCAAAGTTTCTCCATCACCTTTAAATTCATAAGCAACAACAGTATCATAAACTAAATCAGTAAAAGGATTGGTTTGTGATACTCCTAATGTTTGTATTATAAATAAAAAATAAAACAAACAGTATTTAGATAATCTTCTATATCTCATACTTATACAACTTAATCAAATATCAACTTTTGATATGCTTGTTACAATTGAAAGATAGTAAATTGTAGTTATATTTTCCTTAAAAACCACTCACAAATGGCTTCTCTATACCTAGGTCATAGCTACTCCATAGCTAGTCCATGGATAGTCCATGTAAAACGCGGTTTTTCCTACAAAAAATCCAAACAAACACAAACTACTCAAAATCAACACATTAAATATTGTTTCGGTTTTTTGGCACGCTGTTTGTTTACTAATAATTGTATAATTAAAACCCTTACAATTATGAAACGAATTATTTATTTTTTTACAGCAATACTCTTAGGAAGCGTATCTGTAAACGCAACAACCACCAGCACAAATTCAGTAAATACTTTTAACACTTATGCTAATGGTTATGGCAACTCTTTCATATTTGTAGAGAATGGTATTGAATTTTCAGTATTTCCTGATGGTCAGTTCGACTTTTACATCCCTAATTATGGTCCAAACGTAAATGTTGGCTTTAGTACTCCTAATGTATCCATAAGCTTTAACACTGGTTATGATTACAACCCTTATGTACAATATGACGATTTTGGTGCTATTGTTCAAATAGAAAACACACCTATTTATTATGACTTCTACGGAAGAATTACAAGAGCAGGAAATGTAAACATTCACTATAACAGTTTTGGACGTGTTGCTCGTGTAGGTGGTTTATACATTCACTATCGTAACAGAGTATTTTCTCACTACACAGGGTTTATAAACGTTTATAATAGATACTATGTGTACCGTCCATGGCACAGATATTATGCTGTACCTTCAGTAAACTTCTGTATTGTAAACACTAGACCTTATAGACAGTATTACACTCCTATTAGACATCACTATTACAGACCATACAGAAACAATTACCGTCAGCCTGTTAACATAAACAGTCGTCGTAATACTGTAGCTAACAACGGAAGACGTTCAAACGAACAACAAACACGTATAAGTGATAGATATAGACAAGATGCTACACCTAGAAGAAGTACTTCTGTAGATAGAAGCAACACCACAAGACGTAATAATAGTGCTGTAACAGCTCCTACTAGAACAAGAACTACCACTCCTAGAGTATCAAGTTCTACTAACAGAACAAACACATCGTCTAGAGCTACAGTTAATACTAATAGGCCTAAAAATAGTTCGGTTACTACCAAAAGAAATGTGACCAAAACAAGAACTACTGTGTCTAATAAAGTGAATACTAAAAAAAATTCAACGGTAAGAAAACCAAATACGTCTCAAATACGTAAATATAATACAAGACAAAACAAAAGTACTCAGCGTGTAACTCAAAATAATAGAACAAAGTCGTCAAATGCGACTAAATCTAGAAGTTCACAAAACAGTACAAGATCTAGAAGATAATATAACGATACATAATTTTTTGGTTGGTTAGTTGGAAAGTCCTGCAAGTCGTATGCCTCAAAGCACCTTGTGGGATTTTCCCGTTTTAGGCTAGTAACACAGCAAAAACTATTTAATTGGTAAGTACTTTTTTAGTATTCCTGAAATGTCTTTAGAGACATTCATCTTATACACTGCAAAGACATACACACATCCTATCAGTAAAGACTTAAATGCTATATTAACTATAGGATGAAAAGGAAATTCCCAAAAATAAAACACAGCAACACTTACTAAAATCAATATTCCTACTTTTAAAGAGTCTTTTGTAAAAGGAAGCATTTTAAACTTTCGGTTTACAAAGTAAATTTTAGCTGTATTGTAAATAAAAATAGCTATAAAAGTTGCAACTGCTGCTCCATCAATTCCTAATAACGGAATAAATACCATATTTAAAATAACTATCAATACCGTAAGTAACACTCCAAAAAGTAGTACCACTCTATAATAATCACTATTGAATAAAATAGCATTATTGTTTCCTAAAAGCGTGTCGTAGAGTTTTGCTAAGCTTATTAAAAACACAACGGTTAGTCCATAACTAAATTCTTCAGGGATAATTAAATACAACTGATTGATGTTAAGTACAATCAGTAAAAAAATTAAGCCACTAATAATAAAAAGGCTAAGTGACGAACGCTGGTATAAATCCTTTAAAGCAACCTTATTTCCTTCATTTAAATAATTAGCAGTAATAGGCATTAATATTTGGTGCATAGAACGTTGTGGAACCGAAATTACCGATGCGATATAAATTGCAACACTATAGTAAGCGACTTCCTCTATATCAATATATTGTCCAAGCATAAACTTATCTATATCTAAAATAAGTGTCGCTACCGAACCAGCAAGTATAATAAGCGATGAGTATTTAATAATAGCCCTAAAGCTCTCTATTCTATTAAACTTAAGTACTGGCCAACGAATAATAAATGCATAGAGTTTCATTATAACCATACGCAATACATATACTATAATAATTGAATTGATAAACTCATGTACATTAAGATATCCCAAATACACACAAAACAGCAGTACCATTATCCCAATTCTATGAAACACCTCTTTCATAAAGTTGCCAAAAACAGTCTGCATTTGGGTTTTTGCCCAAGCAAAAAACACTTCAAAATAACCCATAGAAATAGCAGCAATAATAATATGCCACACATAGTCTTTTACTATACCATTTCTTTGTGATAACAAATCACTTATAACATCATAACCAAAATAGCCAATCAACGCTACAGGAACTACCACAAACATAGGTAGTATTAGCATTAAGGTTAAAAAGCTGTTAAGTGAATTTTTGGTTTTAAATGTAGAATAGAACTTTATAAGTGTATTATGAACTCCAAAAGCCATTAGAGGCATCATAATATTTGCTGTAGATAGCACAAAGGCAATTAAACCATAGTACTCATCTGTAATAAAATTAGTGTACAGAAACAATGTATTAATTGCTCCTATACCAAACCCTAAATAGGTACTAATAGTGTTTTTAAAGGATTGTTTAACTACAATTCCCATTTATACAAGTTGCGCTAGAGTTTTTGTTAGTTCCCTTCTACTGTACTTTTGCAATCCTATAGGTTGCGTTTGCAGCGAATTGGTTTTATAGGCATTAAAATACAATAAAATTTGAGATTTTATCTGCTGCTTTTCATTGTAATAAAAATAATGTCCTGTATTGGTAGTTTTAATGATGTCTTCAACATCAGACTCTTGTGGTCCTATAGCTAGTATTGGCGTACTAGAAACCATATATTCAAACAACTTCCCAGGAATTATAGCTTTACTTACTTGTGAGTCTATTTCAATTAACAACAACACTTGCGATTGCATTTGAAACTGCATCGCTTCCTCATGGTTAACATAGCCTACAACATTCACATAATCATCTAGTTGGTAATGTGATAATGTCTGTAACACATCATCACTCACTACTCCTATCAAGTTCAACTGAAACGCAGTTTTAAAAGCTTCGTTTTCAGCTATCAACTCACGTAATGCGTCCCATAATTGAGTTGGGTTACGTTCAGAAAGTAATGAGCCAATATGAGCTATTGTAAAACGTTGGTCTTTCTCTGGTCGCTCAATAGCATATGTATCGTAACCATTGGTAATAACAGTTATAGGTTGTTGGGTTTTAAGCGCAAACTCTTGCTTTGTTACTGTGCTAGTAACTATAATTTGGTCGGCAGATTGCAAAACATTCTGCTCTAACAATTCGTGTTTTTGTCTAGAGCTTTTGGTGAGCTTTAAATCTTTGTGATAGCCTATAGTTGTCCAAGGGTCTCTAAAATCGGCTATCCATTTTACATTCAATTGCGCTTTTAACTGCAAACCTATAAGGTGTAAACTATGTGGTGGTCCAGTAGTGATAATCGTTTCAATACCTTCGTTTTTTATATATTCTGAAAGATAAGCTACCGAAGGTTTTATCCAACCTTTTCGGGCATCAGGAATAAAGAAATTTCCTCTTACATACAATAACAAACGCTCAATAAGAGATTGCTTTTTTTTCTTCGGAATAATACCTGAACTTATCGTTTTAGAACTCTTTTTTGAAAGTAAATTAGCAAACTTATAAGGTTCGTTTATAGGTTGTTTTAAAACAGTTACAGTATTAGACACTTCGTCTTCCAACTGCAAGTCTGTAATTGGATAACTAGGGTTCTCAGGACAATAAACAACAGGGTCTACACCAAATTCTGGTAAGTATTTTACAAATTTCAACCAACGTTGTACACCTGGTCCTCCTGCAGGTGGCCAATAGTATGTTATTATAAGTGCTTTTTTACGCACTAGCTTGGTCTTTTTTAAACGAATACAATAGGCCTCCTAAAAGCAATAATGCTAGTATAATTGAACTAGACAGCGAAATAGTACTTCCTGTTTTTACTACTTGAGGCTCAAATTTAAACTCAATAGTATGGTTTCCTTTAGGAATTTCAAGTCCTCTCAACACATAATTAACACGCTGAATAGGTGTTTCGGTTCCATCAATTGTTGCTACCCAACCATGGCCATAATACACTTCAGAAAACACAGCAAAACCATCGTTACTGTTGTTAGATTCGTACTTTAAATAGTTTGGTTGATGTGCTACTAATTTAATTGTAGATAAAGAGTCTACAGTATAGGTTCTAGACTCCAATGGCATTGATGTAATCGCTTTTGTTTTAGTATTTAAACTGTCTAAAGCAACTATTTCTTCATTAGCAGAACTAACCTGTTGTAATGACGAAACAAACCAAGCATTTCCATTGGCATCTTCATTATTATAAGGAAATACATTACCCTTATCGTCTTCTCCAATAAAATATTTGGTATTCAACATATTAATGACTTCCATATTATTTTTTGAAATATGAAAATCATACAGTTCATCAAATCGTCCAAGTTTAGCTGCATGATAACCACTTAACGAATTATGAAAATAAGCAGCTTTCCCTGGATTTCTAGAGCCTTCACTAGATAAATCTAAAACTCTAAAATGTGTCTTGTCCTTTAATATCTCTTTATCAGCAGCATTAGCTTTATAAGGTTTTTCAACTTGAATTGCAGACACAAAATTATCGTTATTAACGTAGCGTCTGTCTACACCAACCAAATCAAATAAAATTAAAGCAGCAAATACAATAATCACTTTTCCTTCTGATAGTTTTTGTTTTAAGAATCCAAAAATTGTTGCTGCTGCAAGCACTACTAAAAGCAAAGTTCTTAATGTGTCTTGTGTAAAGAAGGTTTGTCTGTCGGCTCTTAGTGCATCAACAAAGCTTTGTCCATACTCGCCATAGGCTTGTCTGTAATACCCATCGTTTACACCAACAAAGTCAAACGACGATTTTATAAGCAAGAGTAAAATTGCAAGTCCTCCTGTAATTATTGCGGAATATTTTAATGCTTTTAGCTTTTCCTCTTTGCTTTCAAAATCATTGAATAAACGTACCAAACCAAAAATAGCCAATACAGGTATACAGAGTTCTAAAATTACCTGAATAGAACTTACTGCTCTAAACTTGTTGTACATAGGTACAAAGTCTATAAAGAAATCGGTTAAAAACCCTAAATGTTTTCCGTAAGAAAGCAATAACGATAGTACAGTACCACCAACTAGCCACCATTTGAGTCTGCCTTTAACCAAAAACAAAGCAAATACAAACAAGAAAATAACTACTGCTCCAACATACGCTGGTGCTTCAACAATGGTTTGTGCTCCCCAATAAGTAGGTGTAGTTTTTACTTCGCGAGTAGCTTCAACAGGCGACGCTCCAATATTTCTATAAAATTTAAACGTTTCAGAGTCGACACCAACATCTTCATGACTTCCACCACCAAAAAGCCTCGGAATAAACAAGTTAAGACTTTCCGCTATGCCATAGCTATATTCTGTAATATAATCCTTATCCAATCCAGTAGTCACTGCTTTAGGAGAACCATCAGGATTTATGGTAAGTTCACTTTTTCCTCGTGTACTTTCATTAACATACTCTTTGGTTGCCATAATATTGCTGGCGTTTAACCCAACAGCTAATAGTACTGCAACAACTAGCATCCCAACCGATTTGAAAAAATGTGACAATAGCTTTTTTCGGTAAGCGTCTATTAAATAAGCTATTCCTAAAACCACAACTAACAGCATCAAATAATAAGTCATTTGAAAATGGTTAGTACATATCTCTAAAGCCATAGCTACTGTGGTTAGTAAAAAACCACCAATGTAATGTTTTCTAAACGTGAGTAGAATACCGCTAAGCACCAAAGGCATATAGGCAATAGCATGCGCTTTACTATTATGTCCTACACCTAATATAATAATAAGATAGGTAGAAAAACCAAAGGCCAATGCACCAAGTGCAGCGAGTTTAAAATCTACTTTTAGCACAAGTAACAACACATAAAATCCTAGAAAGTAAAGAAATAAATAATCGGCTGGTCGTGGTAAAAAACGTAGTGAAAGGTCTAGTTTTTTAATATAATTATGAGGGTATTTTGCACCTAACTGATACGTGGGCATACCTCCAAACGCACTGTTAGTCCAGTAGGTTTCCTCACCAGTGGCTGCTCTAAAGTCATTTTGCTGTTGAGACATTCCAATATAGTGCTTAATATCACTTTGAAAAATCTTTTTGCCTTTTAAAACTGGGTTAAAATATGCTAATGAAACAATAACAAACCCTACTAAAATTAAAAGATGAGGAAGAATTCTTTTGATTGAAAACTGCATGAATATGTTTTAAAGAATGATTGTGAAAATTAATCAATTTCTTCGTAATCCACGTACTCTCCAACAGTTTTATTTGAAGACTTCTGACGCTCAGGCATTTTATCAATTACAGTCTCGCCTTCTCTTTGTTGTGTTTGTTGGTTATTTTGGTATTGTTGAAATTGACCTCCAAAACGTTCTTGCATCTTTTTAGACATATAGCGCATAAGGTATGGAGCAAAAATTCGCATAAGTAGCTTTATACCATAATACACTAATAGTATGATTAAAATGGTTCTTAAAAAACCAATAAAAGAAGCCGTTTGTACCATTAAAAAGATATTTTTTTCAAAAATACAATTATCATACTTTAAAATAAGTTATAAATACTTAAAAAAAGTATAAAATCTCTATATTTGAATTTAACAAATCACCTGTGAAATGCCTACAAAGCTAATTCTTATAACAGAATATAAAATGAAAAAGGCATTCCGTTTGACAATTAAAAAACTAAAACACAAACAGATGAAATCTATTAAACAGTATATGTTATTGGTGTGTTTTGCAGTGTCTTTCAATACATTTTCGCAATATACCGAAGTTATAAATTCCAATAGACCTGGAGTTTCTAGAAGTGCTTTTTCTGTGGGAACCAATGTAGCTCAATTAGAGGTTGGCCCTTACATTGTTAAAGAAAAACACACGCCTTTAATGTATGAAGTGTCTGGTTTTGGAGTAGATTTTGCTGCGCGTTACGGACTACTATTTGAAGAATTGGAAATCAACCTTGAAGGTACTTACCAAAACGATACGTTTACCGATAATCGCTCAACATTCTCAACTGAAGATAAACGCTCAAATTTTAAAAACTTTACTCTTGGCGCTAAATATTTAGTTTACGATCCTTATAAAAATGCAGAAGAAGACAAACCAAACATTTATAGCTACCATGCCAATAGAGCTTTTAAATGGAAATCCTTAATTCCTGCTGTTGCTGTATATTTAGGTGCAAATTACGATTCTAAAAATAACCCTTACACTGCTCCAGATGTTGAAGGTTTTAGTCCTAAAGTAATGGTTGCAACACAAAACAACTTTGCTGGTGGTTGGGTACTTGTTATGAATTTAATTAAAGACAGAATTGGTAGTGACTTTTCTGATTTTCAATATATCCTCACACTAACGCATTCTTTCAATCCAAAATGGGTGATTTTTGGAGAAGCCCATGGTATTAAGAGTGACTTTTATGCCGATAATTTATTTAGATTTGGAGGTGCTTACCTCTTAAGCAAAGACTTACAGTTAGACACAGCTTTAACCTTGAACACTAAAGATACACCTTCGGTATTCAGCGTTAATTTTGGAGCATCTTACAGGTTTGATTTCCATAAGGATAAAATTGACAATGGTAATTCTGCCGATGAAGAAGCTAAACGAAAATCAAGAGGTAAAAAAAGCAGAAGAGCTGAAACCGATTTTAATGACGATAATGGCAACTAAGCCAACTATTTTATGATTACAGTTAAAGAAATTAGCTCTAAAAATGAGCTTAAGGAATTTGTAAAGTTTCCGTTTAAAATTTATAAAGACTCCAAGTATTGGGTTCCTCCTATTATAAAACAAGAGTTAGAAACCTTTAACAAAGATGTTAACCCAATATTTAAAGATGCTGAAGCTCGTTTCTTTTTAGCATATAAGAATAATGAAATTGTGGGTAGAGTCGCTGCAATTATCAATTGGCTTGAAGTAAAAAAGCAAGACCAAAAGAAAATGCGATTTGGATGGTTTGATTTTATTGATGATTTAGAAGTTTCTAAAGCGCTTCTTGAAAAAGTAGAAGAAATTGGTAAAGAAAATAACCTTGAGTATTGCGAAGGTCCTGTTGGCTTCTCTAACTTAGACAAAGTAGGTGTGCTTACCGAAGGTTTTGACCAACTTAGCACTATGATTACATGGTATAACCATCCATACTACATCAACCATTACAAATCTCATGGGTATACTGAGGAAAAAGAATACATCGAGAACTTTTTCCCTTTTAAAAATGTAAAACCTGAGTTCTTTACAAAGGCTCAAGAACTTATAAAAAGAAGATATCAGTTACGTTCATTGACTTTTACCAAAACAGAAGAGGTAATGCCTTATGCTGATAAAATGTTTGACTTATTCAATAAGAGTTATTCTTCGTTATCATCGTTTGTTGAGATTACCGATATTCAAAAGGCATACTTTAAAAAGAAGTTTATAAGCTTTGTAAACCCTGAATACATCAAGTTTGTTGTTGATAAAAACGATGAATTAATTGCGTTTTCAATAGTAATGCCATCATTTGCTAGAGCTTTACAGGAAGCAAAAGGAAAACTATTTCCGTTTGGGTTTCTTAAGTTACTAAAAGCTAAAAAAGAAAGTAAGGATGTAGTATTCTACTTAATTGGTGTTTTACCAGAATATCAAAACAAAGGAGTTACAGCAATTATATTTAATGAATACTATAAGGTGTTTAAGGAAAAAGGCATTCAAAACTGTATTAGAACACCTGAATTAGCAGATAATAAAGCTATTCATCAAATATGGAAACATTTTAATCCTAAAACCAACAAAAGGCGTTTTACACTTAGAAAAAATCTTTAATAAAAAAAGCCGATGAAAAATCATCGGCTTTTTTGTTGATATATTTAATTATCGTTTACTCTCCCATTGCAGCAGCAACTGCAGCAGATAAACGTTTGTAAGTTCCGTTTTCTAATCTACTTCTAATACCATCAAACGCATCTAAAGTTTCATTAACATCTTCTAGCGTGTGTGTCGCAGTAGGTATTAAACGTAATAATATTAACCCTTTAGGGATTACTGGATACACTACTATTGAACAAAAAATACCATAGTTTTCGCGTAAATCTTTTACTAAAGCCATAGCTTCAGGAATACTTCCTTTTAAATATACTGGAGTTACACAACTTTGTGTTGTACCAATATCAAAACCACGCTCTTTTAAACCTTTTTGTAATGCATTTACATTCTCCCAAAGTTTTGCTTTAAGCTCTGGCATTGTCTTTAACATCTCTAAACGTTTTAACGCACCAACAACCAATTGCATTTGCAATGATTTAGCAAACATTTGAGAACGTAAATTATATTTTAAATAATCAATAATTTCTTGATCTGCAGCAATAAAAGCACCTGTACTTGCTAAAGACTTAGCAAAAGTTGCAAAATATACATCTATTCCGTCTTGTACACCTTGCTCTTCACCTGCTCCAGCTCCTGTTTTTCCTAAGGTTCCAAAACCGTGAGCATCATCAACTAAAAATCTGAAATTGTATTTTTCTTTAAGCGCTACGATTTCTTTTAAACGACCTTGCTCACCACGCATTCCAAACACACCTTCTGAAATTACTAAAATTCCACCTCCTGTTTGTTCTGCCATTTTGGTAGCACGCTCAAGGTTTTTTTCTAAACTTTCAACATCGTTGTGCTTGTAAGTAAAACGTTTACCCATGTGTAAACGTACTCCATCTATAATACAAGCGTGTGCATCAACATCGTAAACGATAATATCATCTTTAGATACCAAAGCATCAATAGTAGATACCATTCCTTGATAACCAAAGTTTAAAAGGTAAGCTGCTTCTTTACTTACAAATGAAGCCAACTCATTTTGAAGTTTTTCGTGTAAATCTGTGTGACCAGACATCATACGAGCTCCCATTGGGTAAGCCGATCCATAAGCTGCACCAGCTTCAGCATCGGTTTTTCGTACTTCAGGATGGTTAGCTAAACCAAGATAATCATTAATACTCCAGGTAATTACATCTTTTCCCTGGAACTTCATTCTGTTGGATATTTGACCTTCAAGTTTAGGAAACACAAAATATCCTTCTGCTTGAGACGCCCATTTTCCTAAAGGACCTTTATCCTTGTATATCTTTTCAAATAAATCTTTCATTTAAGCTAAATTAGTCTAGTTTGAGAGGCAAAATTAATTAATTATATTATGACAACATAATTAATTTATAAACTTGTGTTCATAACCTAATAAGACACAAAAAACCTATCATATTATTAGGGTGAAATAGGATAGGTAATGTATTTACTTTATGTACTGAATTGTTTCGGAAGTGACATTTTTACTGTCAAAGAAACCTTGACTTTCCATCCACTTGTCACTATACACTTTACTCATGTATCTTGAACCATGGTCTGGGAAAATCACAACAATTTTGTCTCCTTTTTTAAATTCTCCTTCTTCACTAAGTTGTTTTATGGCTTGCATTGCTGCTCCACTTGTATAACCAACAAATAAACCTTCGGTTCTAGAAATTTCTCTTGCAGTGTGTGCACTGTCTTCGTCGGTTACTTTTACAAACTTGTCAATAAGGTCAAAATCTGTTGCTGTAGGAATTAAGTTTTTTCCTAAGCCTTCAATTCTGTATGGGTAGATTTCGTTTTCGTCAAACTCTCTGGTTTCGTGGTATTTTTTTAATACCGAACCATAAGCGTCTACTCCTATTATTTTAACGTTTGGATTTTGCTCTTTCAAAAACTTAGAAGTTCCTGAAATTGTTCCTCCTGTTCCACTACAAGCAATTAGATGTGTAATTTTTCCTTCTGTTTGTTTCCAAATTTCAGGACCTGTAGTGTTATAATGTGCATCAATATTTAATTGATTAAAATACTGATTGATATAGATTGAACCTTTTCGTTCTTCATGTAAGCGTTTTGCAACTTGATAATACGACCTTGGGTCATCAGCACTTACATGAGCAGGACACACATACACTGTTGCTCCCATGGCTTTAAGCATATCTATTTTATCAGCTGACGACTTTGAGCTCACAGCCAAAATACACTCGTATCCTTTAATGATACTTACCATAGCAATACTAAATCCTGTATTACCAGATGTGGTTTCAATAATTGTATCTCCTGGAGTTAAAATTCCTTGTCTTTCAGCTTCTTCTATAATATGAAGTGCTATTCTATCTTTTGAAGAGTGTCCTGGATTAAAGGCTTCTACCTTAGCGTAGAAATCACCATCAAAACTTGCAGTTAGCTTATTTAATTTGATTAGAGGTGTTTTTCCTATAAGATCCAACACGTTATCAAACACTTGTAAGTTGTCTTTCATAAATGCTATTTATCAGTCACAAATTAAAAAAAGTAACCTAAAACCTCGCAAAAATAAGAGTTTTTTTTTAATTAACTAGTAATATTCTCTAAGTCTAATAAAAAGGCATACTCTTCGGCATCTTCTTTTAAAGCTTCAAAACGTCCTGAAGCGCCACCATGACCTGCATTCATGTTGGTTTTTAAAAACAATTTATTAGTGTCAGTTTTTAGAAATCTCATTTTTGCAACCCATTTTGCTGGCTCCCAATATTGTACTTGAGAGTCATGAAGTCCTGTAGTTACTAAAATATGTGGATAGTCTTGCGCTTTTACATTATCGTATGGCGAATAGGATTTCATGTAGTTATAATACTCTAAGGTATTTGGGTTTCCCCATTCGTCATATTCTCCTGTTGTTAGCGGAATACTATCGTCTAACATTGTGGTTACCACGTCTACAAAAGGTACAGCAGCAATAACACCATGATATAACTGTGGTGCCATATTAATTACAGCTCCTATTAAAAGCCCTCCTGCACTTCCGCCTAAAGCGTATAGATGCTTAGGAGAGGTGTAATTGTTTTCTATTAAAAATTTTGAACACGCAATAAAATCGGTAAAGGTGTTTTTCTTTTGAAGTAGTTTACCTTGCTCGTACCAATTTCTACCCAAATACTCTCCGCCTCTTACATGAGCAATTACATAAATAAAGCCTCTATCTAACAAGCTTAAACGTATGCTAGAAAAATAAGGATCTATAGTTGAACCGTAAGAGCCATAAGCATATTGCAATACAGGACTGTTGCCATCCTTTTTTACACCTTTTTTATATACTACAGACATTGGTATTTTGGTACCATCATCAGCAGTTGCCCATAAGCGCTCTGATTGATAATTGTTTTTATCAAATGTACCTCCTAAAACCTGCTGCTCCTTTTTTATGGTTTTGGTTTTAGTTACCATATTAAAGTCAATAGTTGACGCAGGATTGGTTAGCGAATTGTAACTATACCTCAACACTTCAGTATCAAAATCGACATTAGTGCCTGTGTAGGCTGTATAGGTTTCACTATCAAAAGGTAAGTAGTAATCATCGGTTTCGTCCCAACGTGTAATTCGTATTTGGTTTAAACCATTACTACGCTCACTAATAACTAAAAAGTCTTTGAAAATATCAATATCCTCAAGTAACACATCTTCTCGATGCGGAATAACCTCAATCCAATTTGAAACTTCTGTTCTGGCTTCATCGGTTTTCATTAGCTTAAAGTTAGTAGCCTCATCTTTATTGGTAACCATATAAAAATGGTCTTCAAAATGCGAAATACTATACTCCAACCCTCTTATACGCTCTTGAAACACCTTAAAATCAGCATTAGGTGTGTTGGCATCTAAAATGTGATACTCATTAGTTAAAGTACTGTAACAAGCAATAATGATATATTTTCTAGATTTTGACTTGTAAACTGCTACTCCAAATGTGTCGTCGGTTTCGTGAAAAACCAATTTATCTTCACTTTCATTAGTCCCTAATTTGTGTTTAAACACTTTATCAGACCTCAGCGTTTCTTCATCTTTTTTAGTGTAAAATAAAGTCGCGTTATCGTTAGCCCAAGACGCTGAACCTGTAGTGTTTTCTATAGTATCAGTAATTGGTTCATTATCACCTAAACTTTTAAAATTAATAGTATACTGACGCCTTCCTACTGTATCTAAACCATACGCAACTTTGGTATTATCAGGGCTTATACTAATACCTGCTAGTTTAAAATAGTCGTGTCCTTTTGCCATTTCGTTACAATCAAACATCAACTCATCAGGAGCATCTAAAGTGTCTTTTCTTCTTATATAAATAGGGTAATCTTTTCCTGTTTCATACTTTACAATATACCAATACCCATTGTATTTATAAGGAACCGACTCGTCATCTTCCTTAATTCTTGCTTTCATTTCTTTAAACAAGTTGTCTTCAAAGGCTTTGGTATGCGCTGTCATTTCTTCAAAGTAGGCGTTTTCAGCGTTTAAATAATCCAAAACATCTTGGTCTTCTCTTTGATTGAGCCAAAAATAATCGTCAATTCTGGTATCGTTGTGAATGCTTAAAGTTTTAGGAACTCTTTTAGCTACAGGAGGTACAACCCTTTCTTTTATCATTAAAAATTAGTTTAAGAAGTATGCAAAAATAGAATTAAAATTAGAATTGAACTGTTAATGCATTACTAATGATTTTAGTAATTTTGTGACTTAACCTAATAAAAAGAAAAAATTATGTTTGGAGATATGATGGGTATGATGAATAAATTGAAAGAAACCCAAAAAAAAGTTGAAGACACTAAAGCACGTTTAAACACTGTTTTAATTGATGAAAGTAGTACTGATAATAAACTTAAAGTAACTATTACTGCAAACAGAACCATTAAAAATATTGCAATTGATGATGCTTTGCTTGAAGATAAAGATATGCTTGAAGATTACCTTGTTTTAACACTAAACAAAGCTATAGAGCGTGCCACAACTGTAAATGAAACCGAAATTGCTGCAGTTGCTAAAGATGGTATGCCAAACATTCCTGGTTTGGATATGTTTAAGTGATTTTTTAGCGTGTTAATGTAAATCCCTTAAAATGAAAATTCATTATAAAAAGAAACAAATAACCCTAAATCTAATTTTAGGGTTAGTTTGGTTAGCTAATGGAGTTATACAAACTATATTTAATGACAATACTAGATGGTTTGATTATATCTGGTTTCTACTTTCAGGGTTTTATCTAATAACTTATTTCTACCAGACAAAAGAAAAATATTTAACTATCGGAAATGGGTTTATTAAACAAAATTGGCCTTTTGGAAAGAAAATATACTTAAATGAGATAACAAGAATTAAACATTTTGCAGGAGAGTATATACTCAAAACTACATCACAAGAAATGAAAATTAATATTGATTTAATTGATAAAGAATCTTTATCTAATTTAAAAACAGAATTAGAGAAGCTAAATGTTGAGTGGGTTTAATTTAAACCACTAATTTAAAAATCTATTTACAAAACATTATTGAACTAAAACTCAAGCTTTCTCAATACGCTCAAAAACTTATCGTGCATTACATTGGTATAATCAAGATGTGTTACAATACGTAGCTTTCCACTTCCCATACCAATAATCTTAATGCCATTATCATCTAGCTTTTGTACAAATGCAGATTCGTTAATTCCTTTCTGTACCTCAAAAATGATAATGTTGGTCTCTACAGGTTCAACCGATTGTATAAAAGGCAATGTTTTTAAAACCGTTTCAATGTCTTTAGCTTTACTGTGATCGTCTTTTAGTCTGTTGATATTGTTTTCTAAAGCATACAGTCCAGCAGCAGCTAAATATCCTACTTGGCGCATATTTCCACCAAATACTTTTCTAATTCTCACTGCGTTTTTCATAAGCGCTTCATCACCAATTAAAACAGAACCTATAGGACAACCTAAACCTTTACTCAAACACACCGAAATAGTATCAAACAGTTTTCCATACTGCATTGTGGTTTCGTCTTTTTCAACAAGCGCATTCCATAATCGAGCACCATCAAGATGATACCCTAATTTGTGTGTATCACAAACCTGACGTATTTTTTTCAACTCTTCAAAATCCCAACAAGAACCTCCTCCTCTATTTGCTGTATTTTCAACTTCTACTAAAGTTGTTTTAGCATAATAAAACGCATCAGGATTAATAGCTTCTTCTACTTGTTGCGCTGTAAACATACCTCTGTTACCATCAACCAACTTACACGAAATACCACTATTAAATGACGCTCCACCAGCTTCGTAATTATAGATGTGAGCTGTTTTATCACAAATTACCTGCTCTCCTGGTTGCGTATGCAATTTTAAAGCAGTTTGGTTTGCCATACTTCCGCTAGGAAAAAATAAGGCGTGTGATTTTCCAAATTGAGCTGCTAGTTTGCTCTCTAGCATTTTTACAGTAACATCTTCATCAAAAACATCATCGCCAACTTGCGCTTGCATCATTGCTTCCAACATGTCTTTTGTTGGCTTTGTAACTGTATCGCTTCTTAAATCTATAATCATATCTATTTTCTAAGATAATGGGAATTTTTAAACTATTTTTCTGTTATGTTTAGTTTGAATGATAAAAACAAGCATCACTTCCTATTGGAGAGCCATCAGGAATTTTTGGTGAACTTGGAGCTTTAAAACCTTTAGGGTTTCCTAAAAATTTATCTATCTCTTTCACCATAAACATTGCCATTGGGTCAACTCTTCGCTCTTGTAACTTCACTTTTAGTTTCATCACTTCAAAATTTACTAAAGCCTGAGCTTGTGGCATTAATTTTTCGCTAGCTGATAACGCCATAATATTATTTAAAACCGAAAGATTGATAACCTGCTGTACTTCGCCTTGGTAACTGTTTTCTGTTTTCTTTTTTATAGTGGCATCTATCAAGATTTCTAAAAATTCTTTTAAACCTAATTGCGATTTATCTAAAACCTTTTGTTGATACACTCTGTTCATTCGTTCAGGATTTAATAATAACCCTAAAGTCATATCACTTGACGTTTCAACAGGTGCAAAAGGGTCAAAAGCGACTCCTGTATTTCCACGAAATGATTCTCTTGTTCGCCAATACTGAAATGCTCTTGGAGGAAACAACCCTAACTTATCTTGTGGAATAGCCAATGTCTCTGCAGAAAGGGTTTTAAGTATAGCTTGTAGTGCTTCTTTTTGAGTTTTAGCATCGATAGCTTTTGTAATCATTTGACCATCACCTTTTACAGCGTAATTATAATCCAATCCTCCTACAAGCTTAGTAGCTGCTTCGGTTTGATAACGATGAAAGAAATATAAAGGCACAAACACATCTTCTAAAACCGAATAAGGTTCTCCTGTCTTAATGTTATCTTTTGAAAAATTTGAAATTGCTTTAGCTCTCACTTTAAGTACATTTTCTAACTCCTCTGAAGCACTTTTACCGTTATCCCAAAGGTGAGCATAAGCGTGGGCACCATTTTGTGCTCGTGCATCACTATCGGTTATAAATCGAAGACCAGAATTGGTTGCTTCTTTTAAAATATCATTTAGTGCTTCTGTTTCATTTTCAGTGTCCTTAAATTGAGAATAACTATACGCCACAGTAACTTTATCCCAATCGCCAATACCAACATCATAAGCATCGCTTAAATCAACTTCGCCATTTGTAAGTTTTACTTTTGGATGCGGATAATCCATAACCGAAGCTCTATTGTTAGTACTTGCTGCAAAATTATGAGCAAAACCAATAGTATGTCCCACTTCGTGCGCACTTAACTGGCGTATTCTTGCCAAAGCCATTTGTAACATAGGTTGGTAATTATCATCACGATTAGCGAATGGCTCATTTAATAACGCCTGAGCAATCATAAAATCTTGTCTAATACGTAAACTTCCTAGACTAACATGTCCTTTAATAATCTCTCCTGTTCTTGGGTCAATAACACTTCCACCATAGCTCCAACCTCTTGTTGAACGATGTACCCATTGAATAACATTATATCTGCAATCCATAGGATCTGCATCTTCAGGCAACACTTCAACTTGAAAAGCATTTTTAAAACCAATAGCTTCGTAGGCTTCATTCCACCAACGTGCTCCATCTAATAAAGCAGAACGAATAGGTTCAGGAGTACCAGAATCTAAATAATAAATAATAGGTTCAACTGCTTCACTAATGGAATCGTTTGGGTTCTTTTTTTCTAAACGATGACGAATAATATAATGCTTCTTTATTTGCTCCTGTACAGGAGTTGCATAATCCATATACGAAATGGAAATGGCTCCACTACGCACATCAAACTCACGCTTTTTATAATTATCGTCTGGTAATTCTACAAATGAATGATGCTGAATAACACTCACTAAAGAAGCTGTTGGTGTTACACTTCTTATGTTTCGGCCTTTTGGGTCTCCACTAAAAGTTAACAATGCTTCAAACTCAACATTTTTTGGAAATGCCTTTGTACGCTCTAGTGATAATGCACTTTTACTCATATCTAAACTGTAGCGTCCTTCGTTTTGGCTTTGCAGTCTATCAGCTACTCCATGAGCATCTTGCATTAAAAACGGAGTAATATCGATAATGTATTTTCCGTTGGACTCTTCTTCTATTTTAAACCCAAATAACACCGATTTTGCAAAAGCTTGTTCAATACTTTTCTTTTCTAACTCGTTATCGGTTATTGCTCTGTAATTTTGATTAGGTTGTACTAAAAGTAATTTGTTTCCTGCTTTAACAAATTTTACAATTCTGTTATCTCCAAGTTGTCCTCTATCTAAACCTATATCATTAGAACCAACTCCTGTTGCTAGTGAGTTTACATATAAAAACTCCTCATCTAACTGAGTAACTTCTAGATAGATTTTATCTTGAGCTTCTTCATAAAAGAAATTAAAATATCCTTCGTAATTTTTTAAATCTTTTCCTGTTAATCCTTGAGCAAAGGAAGTAGTAATACATAAAAGTAAAAATGAATGTAAAAAAAGCGTTTTCATAATTGAGTATTAAGGTATAAAACTAAACAAATTCCTTTAAAAATATCCTTGCAAATCTTTTACAATGCAGGTTTTAATTTTAAATTTGTCAAAATTTACAATTTTATGACTACATCAGATCAAATAAAAGATCTTAATTCCCGTCTAGGTTCGCTTAGACAATATCTTTGACGTAGATGCCAAATTAATTGAAATAGCTAACGAAGAAGAAAAAACATTTGACCCAAACTTTTGGAACGACTCCAAAGCTGCTGAAGCCATAATGAAGTCGCTAAGAGAAAAGAAAAAATGGGTTGAAGACTATAACACTGCAAAAACACTTGTAGAGGACTTAGAAGTTATTTATGAGTTTCATAAGGAAGATGAAGCTACTGCTGAAGATGTTGATGACCGATTTGAAAAAGCTGTAACTCAAATTGAAAAATTAGAGTTTAAAAATATGCTTTCAGATGAAGGAGATAGCCTTAGTGCTGTACTTCAAATTACTGCTGGAGCTGGTGGAACCGAAAGCTGCGATTGGGCAAGTATGCTCATGCGTATGTATCTTATGTATGCTGAAAAAAATGGCTTTAAAGTTAAAGAACTTAACTTTCAAGAAGGAGATGTTGCAGGTATAAAAACGGTAACTTTAGAGATTGAAGGCGATTTTGCTTTTGGATGGCTAAAAGGTGAAAATGGTGTGCATCGTTTGGTACGTATTTCACCATTTGACAGTAATGCCAAACGACACACAAGTTTTGTTTCGGTATATGTTTATCCTTTGGTAGATGATACCATTGAAATAGAAATCAATCCTGCCGATATTGAAATTACAACAGCGCGTTCAAGTGGTGCTGGTGGACAAAATGTAAATAAAGTTGAAACCAAAGTACAGCTTACTCACAAGCCTACAGGAATTCAAATTTCTTGTTCCGAAACACGATCGCAACATGATAACAGAGCAAGAGCAATGCAAATGCTTAAATCGCAGTTATACGAAATAGAATTGCAAAAACAATTAGCGCAAAGAGATGATATTGAAGCCGAAAAAATGAAGATTGAATGGGGAAGTCAAATACGTAATTACGTTATGCACCCTTATAAACTAGTAAAAGATGTAAGGTCTGGTCATGAAACAGGTAATGTAGACGCTGTTATGGATGGAGATATTGAGCCATTTTTAAAAGCCTATTTAATGATGATGGGACAAAAAGAAGACACACAACAAACACTATAAAAAATTATTATGCTTAAAATTTACCACAACCCTAGATGTAGTAAATCAAGACAAGGTATTGAAGTTCTTGAAACTTATGGAAAACCATTTAAAGTTATTAAATATTTAGAAGACGTTCCTTCTGAAAAAGAACTAAAAGACATCATTAATTTATTAGGAATTCAACCTATTGAATTAGTGCGTAAAAATGAAGCTATTTGGAAATCAGAATTTAAAGGTAAAGACCTTACTGACGATCAAATTATAAAAGCTATGACTGAAAACCCAAAACTTATTGAAAGACCAATAGCTATTAATGGTAAAAAGGCTGTTATTGGTAGACCTGCTACCAAAATTTTAGAAATTATTTAGCCTTAATAAGGTTTATTTCTTTAACACAACTTTAACCAAAACCCACTAAACCTTACCATATTTTTGCTGTCTAACTAAAAAACTAGGCATGCAAAAACTATTCTTTTTTTTACTTTTTTTCAGTTTTTATTCTCTAGCTACTCATTCTCAAAACAGTAATGAGAAGCAAATACAAGAGATGAAAGAACAATATGAGGCTGACAAACTTGAATTTATAGAAAATCTTGTTAGCAGCTTAAGTGTTGACGATTTTCAAAAAGAAATCATCAAGCAAAAACTAAACTCCTATTTTGATGAAAAACAGAAAATTCATCAATCAAACTTCCCTTCATATATACGCGAAGAAAAATTAAATGAATTGGACAGAACTCATTTTACTGAATTAAAAGATATATGTAAAGATGAAGTTATTGGTAAAATTCAAGAAGCAGTTAAAAACCCTTTGGAACATAAAAAAAAGAACAAGAGAAAAAAGAAAAACAAAAATTAACCCAACCAAAATCAATTCATGAAACATCTATTTAAAACACTTATTCTACTTTTAAGCTTCAACTCAATTGTTGCGCAAACACCTAACGAAATAACCGTTTCTGGTATAGTAATGGACAGTGAGGTAAACTTACCATTAGAGTATGCAACTGTTGCCTTTTTTAGTAAAAAAGAGAATAAAATAGTTACTGGAGGCATTACAGATAGCGAAGGTAAATTCTCTATAAATGTACCTGCAGGAACTTATGACATATCAGTTGAATACATTTCTTACGAAAAGAAAACCTATTATGATAAATCATTAACTAGCGATATAAATCTTGGTACTGTAGGTTTAGCTTTAGATGTAGAAGCTCTTGGAGAGGTTGAAGTTATTGCAGAGCGTACTACTGTTGAAATAAAGCTAGACAAGAAAATATATAATGTTGGTAAAGACCTTACGGTTCGTGGTGGTACAGTAAGTGATGTACTAGACAACGTTCCTTCGGTTTCTGTTGATGTTGAAGGAAATGTATCTTTAAGAGGTCAAGACAACGTACGTATTTTAATTAACGGTAAACCTTCAGGATTGGTAGGTTTAAATTCAACCGATGCTTTACGACAACTACCTGCTGAATCTATTGAGCGTGTTGAAGTAATCACCTCTCCTTCTGCTCGTTATGATGCCGAAGGAACTGCAGGTATTTTAAACATTATTTTAAGACGTAGTAAATTACAAGGATTAAATGGAGCTGTTACTGTAAATGCAGGACACCCAACACAAGCTGGAATTTCTGGGAATATTAACTACAGAACTGGAGATTTCAACTTTTTCAATACTACTGGATATAATTACAGAGAATCTCCTGGGAATTCACTTACTGAAACTGAATATTTCAATGGTGACGACCCTAACACATTCTTAAACGAATACAGAGATTTTGACAGGCAGCGAAAAGGAATTACAACTAATACAGGTGTTGAATGGTACATTAATGACACTGCTTCATTAACAGCTTCGGTTGTCTACAGAAAAAGTGATGATGATGATGAAACTACTAACACTATTAGAGAGGTTGATGCAACTGGAGCATTAATTAATGAATCTCCAAGACTTGAACTTGAAAAAGAAGACGACAGAAACTTACAATACTCTGTTAATTTCGACAAGCAATTTAATGGAAACAGTGAGCACAGATTTACGTTCGATTTTCAATATGAAAATAGTAACGAGGATGAGTTTTCTTTAATTCAGCAAGATGGAGATGCTTCTGAAAGAGTAACAACTCTTGAAGAACAAGATCAAATTTTATTACAAAGTGACTACGTAATGCCTATTGGTGAAAAAGGTCAATTTGAATTTGGGTATAGAGGTAACTTTAACGAATTAGATACCGATTATGCGTTAGAGTTTTATGATGGTAATGATTATGTTTTAGATACTGATGTAAGTAATAATTTAGTTTACAGAGAATATATTAACGCTGTGTACTCTCAATTTGGCAGTAAAATAAAAGACAAATTTTCTTATTTATTAGGTTTACGTATGGAATCTACACGTATAACTATTGACCAAGTTACAAGTGGTGATTTCGACAAGAAAAACTATGTTGGATTTTTCCCAACTGTAAATTTAGGGTATGAAATTACTGAAAACCAAAGTATCACATTTGGTTATAACCGTAGAATTAGAAGACCACGTTCTCGTTTTATAAATCCTTTTCCATCAAGAAGTAGTGCAACTAACCTATTTCAAGGAAATCCTGATATTGACCCAAGTTACTCAAATACTGTTGACATTGGATACTTAAACAAATTTGGAAAAGTAACTTTAAACTCTTCTATTTACTTTCAACATGCTACAGATGTATTTACTTTCATTACAGAAGATACAGGACAAACAGTTACTGTTGGAGGAACTGAAGTACCAGTAATAAGACGTGTTCCTATTAACTTAGCAACAAACGACCGTTTTGGTTTTGAGTTTACCGTAACCTACAGACCATCAAAAAAATGGAACTTAAACGGAAACTTCAACTTATTCCAATCTAAAACCGAAGGTTTTTACAACGGAACCGATTTTGGAGCTGAAAACATTAGTTGGTTTGCTCGATTAAACAATAAATATACTTTACCAGGAAAAATCGATTGGCAAACACGTTTATTTTATAGAGGACCAAGTGAAGATGCTCAAAATAAAACAAAGGGAATGTTTTCAACTGATGTTGCTTTTAGTAAAGATATCTTAAATGAAAATGCTTCAATAGCTTTTAATGTGAGCGATGTATTTAACAGCAGAAAAAGAATTTCTGACTCTACAACCGATACGTTTATTAGTCATAGTGAGTTTCAATGGAGACAACGTACTTTTAACCTATCGTTCACTTATAGATTTAACCAACAAAACAGAAACAACCAACGTCAAAGAGGTGGCGATGGTAATGGTGGTGGAGACGACTTTGAGTTTGAAGGGTAAACCTAAAATGTATAAAACTAAAAAAGGACGCAATTGCGTCCTTTTTTTATTTTATATAGTAAAAAATTATTGTTGTAATCTTTGAGCTTTCTTTTCAGCTCTAATTTCTTTAAGTCTTTCAATTGAAGCACCAAAAATCCAGTAAGGGATTACGAAAGTCAATAAAAATATCATTAACCAAAATCCAATTGTTAAAATGGTTAAAAATGCTAAAAATCCTAAGTATTGATCAAATTCAAACATGTGCTATTTTTTTGTTGTTGATGCAAAGATAAAACAAAGTGTTTTGTTTTACAATACGAAACTAAAATTTATTAACAGCTTATTCACTAATCTTTGTATGGAAACAATTTTAAGAAACCTTCATACAAACTTCTATGTAAAATAGTAGCATGATTTTCATTATCCATTAGTAAATAATCAACTGTTAAATTTTCTTTACCAGAGGATTTTAAAACTTCAGCAATAGCACTAGCTTCTCTTTGCATAATTGGGTCTTCTTCCTTCCCTACTGAAACATACACATACGTTTCAACATCTGGTTGGTGGCTAAACAATACATTAGCTTCGTTAAGCATACTTTCATCATCCCACCATAAACTAGGACTAACAATTAAGTAATGCGTAAATAATGACTGTTTTTTCAATAAAACCTCAGTGGCTAACAAACCTCCTAATGATTGGCCAATTAAATATTTCTCATTAGTAGTTTTATAGGTTTTTTCAATGTAAGGTTGCAATTCGGTTTCTAAAAAAGTGATAAACGATTTAGAATGTCCTGTTGTTGGATAATTTTTTTTCAGAGATTTTAAATTTGTATGAAATGTAAAATCACGTTTTCTATCTACATTAGCAATACCTACAACAATAACATCAGGCATCTTAAACTGTAAATTAAAAAACTGCACTAAGCCAACGACATGAATAAAATCTTCATTGATTGAGCCATCTAAAACATATATAACAGGATATGCTTTAGCTGCATCATAAGTTGATGGCAAATACACATTCAGTGTTCGGTTTTCATTTAAAACCTTTGAATGAATAGTTTTTATCTCTCCTATCGTTAATGGTGTTGATTTAACTTCGGTTTGCGAAAAAGAAAAAGAAACTGTAAAAACTAAAAAAAGTACTGCTATAACTTGCTTCATATCTAAATCATTTTTGATTTATAAATATAAAAAAACACCATGAATTGACTACATGATGTTTTTTAATCTTATTTATTGTTAATCCTAATCCAAATTAGGTTGTGGAGTTGTTCGCAAATAAGGTTTTACAACTTTATGCCCTTTTGGGAAAAGCTCAGGAATATCTTTATCTGCAACCGCAGGAACTATGACGCAGTCATCACCATTATTCCAGTTGGCAGGTGTAGCTACTTTATGATAAGCTGTAAGCTGTAACGAATCGATAACTCGTAATAACTCATCAAAATTTCTACCTGTTGAAGCTGGATAAGTAATAATAAGTTTTACTTTTTTATCAGGATCAATCACGAAGACTGAACGAACAGTTAATTTACTATCTGCATTAGGATGTATCATATCATAAAGTTCTGATACTTTTCGATCTTCATCAGCAATTATTGGAAAATTCACTGTAGTATTTTGTGTTTCATTAATATCCTTAATCCATCCTTTATGAGACTCTACTCCATCAACACTTAACGCTACTACTTTAACATTTCGTTTATCAAATTCTGATTTATATTTAGCTACAGTACCAAGCTCTGTAGTACAAACTGGAGTATAATCGGCAGGATGCGAAAACAAGATTCCCCAACCATCACCTAACCAATCATGAAAATTAATCTGTCCTTCTGAAGATTGCGCAGTAAAATTTGGTGCTAAATCTCCTAATCTAATTGTTGCCATGTTTATGATTTTAAAAATTAAAGCATAAAGATACTTATTAATCTACTAAATTAGTAGGAATTAAAGGTATTTAAGTTTTTTTTAATATTTAAGCACATAACTTCATACTTTTTAAACCTAAAAGAACAACGAAAAATGTTAAATTTGTGCATCTAATAAAATAAACATCATGACTTATAGAATAGAAAAAGACACGATGGGAGAAGTAAAAGTCCCATCAGATAAACTTTGGGGAGCGCAAACTGAGCGTTCAAGAAATAATTTTAAAATTGGTGCACCAGCTTCTATGCCTTTAGAAATAGTATATGGTTTTGCATATTTAAAAAAAGCTGCTGCTTATACTAATAATGAGTTAGGTGTTTTAGAAGACGAAAAACGCGATTTAATTGCTCAAGTTTGTGATGAAATTTTAGAAGGAAAACACGACGATCAGTTTCCGTTAGTAATCTGGCAAACAGGTTCAGGAACTCAAAGTAACATGAACGTAAATGAGGTTGTTGCTAATAGAGCACACCAACTTGCTGGTAAAGTTATTGGTGAAGGCGATAAAACCATTCAACCTAATGACGATGTTAACAAATCGCAATCATCAAACGATACCTTCCCTACTGGAATGCATATTGCAGCTTATAAAAAAGTTGTAGAAACTACAATTCCAGGAGTTATAAAACTTAGAAATACTTTACACACAAAATCTATTGAGTTTAAAGACTGTGTAAAAATTGGTAGAACACACCTTATGGATGCAACACCTTTAACTTTAGGACAAGAGTTTTCTGGTTATGTATCACAATTAGACCATGGGTTAAAAGCACTTGAAAACACTTTACCTCACCTTGCTGAACTAGCTTTAGGAGGAACAGCTGTTGGAACAGGTCTTAATACTCCTGAGGGTTATGCTGAACTGGTAGCTCAATACATTGCTAAATTTACAAACCTTCCATTTGTATCTGCTGAAAATAAGTTTGAAGCTCTAGCTGCTCATGATGCAATTGTTGAAACTCATGGTGCATTAAAGCAACTTGCGGTGTCATTAAATAAAATAGCAAATGATATTAGAATGATGGCTTCTGGACCTCGTTCTGGTATTGGAGAAATCATAATTCCTGCTAACGAACCTGGTAGCTCAATTATGCCTGGAAAAGTTAACCCAACGCAATGTGAAGCCCTTACAATGGTTTGTGCGCAAGTTATGGGTAACGACGTTGCTATTACTGTTGGTGGCACTCAAGGACATTATGAATTAAATGTATTTAAGCCTATGATGGCTGCAAATATTTTAGAATCTGCCCAACTTATAGGAGATGCTTGTGTAAGCTTTGAAGAAAACTGTGCTAGTGGTATTGAACCTAATCATTCAGTAATAAAACAGTTACTAAACAACTCTTTAATGCTTGTAACAGCATTAAATACTAAAATAGGCTATTACAAAGCTGCCGAAATTGCTAATACAGCTCATAAAAATGGAACTACATTAAAAGAAGAAGCAATTAATTTAGGCTATGTTACAGCTGAAGAATATGACGAATGGGTAAAACCAGAAGATATGATTGGTAACATGAAATAAATCAATATATTAGCAACTAATTCAATTTACTACATTTATGAAAAGAACACTACTTACTTTACTTTTTGGAGTTTTTATACTGTCAACTTCAACATCTCAAACTACATTTTCGACAAAAATGCCTATTGATACTGACACTAATAACACTCCTTATATTATAGAGTCTGCTAATCTTGATAATGATCAATATCCTGAACTTGTAGTAACCACTCAAACCAGTACTGGAATACAATTATATAAAAATAATGGAGACGGTACATTTACTGAACAAACACAAGTATCTACAACGCTTTCTTTTGTTTATGCTTTAGTTTTAGAGGACGTCAATGGTGATAATCATATTGATATTGTTGCTGGCTCTTTAGACGGTAATAAGATTGTATGGTTTCAAAATGATGGCTTCGGTAATTTCGGCACAGAACAATTGATTGCTAATGCATCTTCACCAGTAAGTATGGTTTTTGCTGATATTGATAATAATGGTACTAGGGATTTAGTTGTTCTTTTATATTATGCTGGTCAAACAGTTTGGTATTCAAACCTTGGAGGAGGTAGTTTTTCAACTGCTCAAACTTTAATTTCTGTTGCAAATAGCTATCCAGGACATATAGATATTATTGATTTTGATAATGATCTTGATCTTGACATAGTAATTACTAATATATATTCCTATGAAAATGGTACAGTCGAAGTATATTATAACAACTTTATACAAAATGGAACTGTAACATATACTAAAGACACCAATACTGTAGACAGTGGTTTGTACTATGTTTTTTACACAAAATTTGCTGATGTTGACAATGATAATAACATCGACATATTAGTTACTGACATTGGAGATGGTGGCGTTACTGGTTACCTTTATTGGTATAAAAAAGAAACGAACGGAACTTATACCAGAACTACTTTAACAACATCAATTAACAATCCTTCGTTCATTGGTTTTGAAGACTTAGATGACGATGGACTAAAAGATGTTGTTACTGCTAATGGAGCAAGTAATGCAACCGAACCTGACCTTGTATGGTTTAGAAACTTAAACAATGGTGTCTATAGTTCAGAAAACATCATAAGTACAAGCACTAGTCAAATATTTTCTTTTTCAATAAACGATCTTGATAATGACACTGATATGGATATTGCTGCAGTATCCTTTAATGAAAACGATTTAAATTGGTATAAAAATGCTAAATATTCTCTAGGTCTAAATAGCTCTATATTAAACACTTTTAACATCTACCCTAACCCAGTTAAAAATAAGCTTTACGTTAAGGCTCCTAATAATGAAAGTTTCAATGTATCAGTTTATGATATTTTAGGAAAAAACGTTGTTAATTCAACTATTTCACCAAATAACCCTTTAGATGTATCATCTCTATACAATGGAATTTACATTATCAAATTTGAAGGGCATAATAAAACTTTTAAGTTTGTTAAAGAATAAACTTTTAAATACATCTTATAGAAAGCGTTGACAAACAGTCAGCGCTTTTTTTATACATCGTATTTAGAAAAATTTTCGATGCCATTTCCTGATAACAGAAGTAATTTTGTTAATTTTATGATTTTACCCTTAGCTATGTCAATACTAATAACCAACATAAAAGAACTTATTCAAGTTCGTGATACCAATGTTACCATTGTAAAAGGCAGTGACATGAAAACACTTCCTGTAATAAAAAACGCCTACTTATTTATTGAGCATGATACTATAGTTGAGTATGGCTCAATGGACGACTACCAAGATATTGATGCTGATGAAGTTATTGATGCCACAGGAAAAGTGGTTATGCCTTCTTGGTGCGACTCTCATACACACATTGTA
Organism: Gaetbulibacter sp. PBL-D1; assembly: GCF_050509525.1. Taxonomy (NCBI): domain Bacteria; kingdom Pseudomonadati; phylum Bacteroidota; class Flavobacteriia; order Flavobacteriales; family Flavobacteriaceae; genus Gaetbulibacter; species Gaetbulibacter sp. PBL-D1. Next base: position 198,355 of record NZ_JBNWKB010000003.1, read on the forward strand.
TACGCAGGAAATAGAGTTAGAGAATTTGTAGATAGAATTAATGGCTTGTCCTACGAAGAAATTGCCAATAATGGTGGTGGTATTTTAAATTCTGCTGAAAAACTTCAAAACACTTCTGAAGAAGAACTTTACCAACAATCACTAAAACGTCTTAATGAAGTCATAAAACTAGGTACTGGTACTGTTGAAATAAAATCAGGTTACGGCTTAACCGTTGATGCAGAACTAAAAATGTTGCGAGTGATAAAACGATTAAAACGCGAATCGCTTGCTTTTATTAAGCCTACACTATTAGGCGCTCATGCTGTTCCTAAAGAATACAGTAATAATAAAAGTGCTTATGTAGATTTGGTAGTAAACGAACTTATACCAAAAGCTACTGAAGAGCACCTAGCCGAATACATTGATGTATTTTGTGAAAAAGGCTATTTTGACCTAGACGATACCGAAAGAATCCTTAAAGCAGGTGTCGCTCATGGTTTAAAACCTAAAATACATGTAAACCAATTTAATGCTTTTGGAGGTGTAGCTTTAGGAGTAAAATATGATGCACTTTCAGTAGATCATTTAGAAGAAATGAATAAAGAAGATATTGAAGCACTTAAAAACAGTAATACAATGCCTGTTGCTCTACCCTCTTGCTCCTATTTTTTAAGTATTCCTTATACACCTGCAAGACAAATGATCGACGCAGGCTTACCTCTAGCATTAGCAACCGATTATAATCCAGGTTCAACACCTAGTGGAAATATGAATTTTGTAGTGAGTACTGCATGTATAAAAATGAAAATGACACCTGAAGAAGCTATTAATGCTGCAACCATAAATGGTGCTTATGCTATGGGATTAAGCAATATGTATGGCAGTATTTGTAGAGGTAAAAAAGCGAATGTAATCATTACAAAAGAAATTCCTAATTACCAGTTTATTCCTTATGCGTTTGGAGAAAACTTAATTGATGAAGTTATTATTAATGGTATTAGATTAGATTAGATTAGATTAGATTAGATTAGATTAAAATAAAAAAGCCGAATGAAAATTTTCATTCGGCTTTTTACAATCAATCAATTAATTTGCTTATTTCAATGTAAACTCAGTTGATGAGATTAATTCTTTTTCATTGAAAACATTTACTGTATAACGTCCTTCTTCAAACTCATCGTTGTTAGGAGCTACAAATTCGCAAATGTTTAAACTTCTGTTTTCGTAGTTAAATTTACTCACCAAGCTATAGTTTAATATTTTATCTTCAAACTGTATTTGCTCGTTAGCACCAAGTACATTATCATTAGGATCTAATACCTGAACATATAATTCTTTATCACCTGCACCTACTAATGTGTTTTTAGCAACAGTATAACAAACTCTAATTTTATCACTTCTTCTAGAACGCTCTGTTGGTATTAATTTACCTGAAGTTCTCTCAATAACTCCGTACGCTTTAAGTCCAACAGTTTGTAATACTGCAGCGTTTTCAACTACTGTTGCTAACTCAGTATTTTGTACTAATAATGAATCAGTAAACATTGTACGTTCTGCTAATTGTAACTGAGTACTATCTAATGATGTTGCTAATAAAGAGTTTTCTACTTTTAGCTTGTCATTTTCAGCTAGCAATACATCCATTTCTTCTTGTAATGCTAAAAATTGTTTTTTGTATCTCCATAAACTGTTAACACTGTTTTGAGATATTTTTAGTGAGTCCATTAAGCCTTCAATACGTGCTCTAGCCTCAACTAAATTTTGATTGGCAACTTCATTCTCGCCAATTGCAATATCATATTGCTTAGCCATGTTATTTAGGTCTGCCATTACCTGTTCTTTTTCTTTGGTTAAAACTGCTTCTGTTTCTTTCTTGTCATTATAAAGTTTAGAGGTATAAAATCCTGTTCCTAAGAAAAGAGCCAACAAAATACCTAAAGCAACTTTTAATCCTGTACTTTTACTGTTTGAATTCTCCATTGTTTTTTCTTTTTAAATTATTTAAACGTTAATTCTTGTTTTTAATCTTTTAATTAAATTTAATTTTAAGCCTGAAAATAAATAAAACTGTATTTTTAATTATTATTTTTTAATAACATTTCCAATATGGACAACCTTATACTTTTTGATAAAGATACTTTAAAAACCATCTTAAAAAAACGCTCAGGCGAAACCAAGTTTGGAGAACAAGTTATTTTACTTCCTAACTCCACTAATATATACGATGAATTAGTAAATTTAGATGTTGACTATGTAATTTTTGGTATTTCTGAAGACATTGGAGTCTTTGGAAACCTAGGAAATACAGGGACTTCAAAAGCATGGGATGCTACAATAAAAATTTTAACAAATATACAAAGTAACGCGTTTTTAAATGCTAGTAAAGTAGTTATCCTAGGTCATTTAGACTATTCTAAATCATTACAAAAACTTCAAAACTTAGATAAAACCAACAAAAAGGATATTGCTAAAGCACGTCGAAAAGTAGCTAAAATCGACAAACAAGTTTCTCATTTAATCCATCAAATAGTTAAAGCAGGTAAAACACCAATTGTTATTGGTGGAGGACACAATAATGCCTACGGAAATATAAAAGGAACTTCGCTAGCGTTAAACTCAACAATTAACGCTGTAAACTTTGATGCGCATAGCGATTTTAGAGCTGAAGAAGGCAGACACAGTGGAAATGGCTTTAGTTATGCTTACGCTGAAGGCTTTTTGAAAAACTATTTTGTGTTTGGCTTGCACGAAAACTATACATCTTCAACTACATTTAAGACTTTAGATAAAGTAAAATCTGTGGCATATAATACTTTTGAAGCTATACAAATTAGAAAAGAGCTTAAGTTTAAAGCAGAAATGCAACGTGCTTTAGAGCATGTTTCTGGTACTGCTTTTGGTGTTGAAATAGATTGCGATGCCATATTGAATATTCCAAGCAGTGCAATGACACCAAGTGGTTTTAGCGCTAATAAAGCACGACAGTTTGCCACCTTTTTTGGTGCGCATGAAAATGCAAAATATTTACATATTTGCGAAGCTGCTCCTACTCCAGAAACCGAAACCCAAGTTGGAAAATTGATTACCTATTTGATTACTGATTTTATTAAAGCTCATGCAAATTGAAATCATACCCTTTAATACTAGATATTCTCAACATTTTTATGATTTGAATATTGAATGGCTTAAAACCTATTTTTATGTAGAACCTTACGATGAAGAAGTCTTAAGTAAACCTGAAGAATATATCATTAATAAAGGCGGTTTTATCTTTTTTGCTAAACTTAATGAAACTATTCTTGGAACTGTTGCATTAATGCCAACTAATACTAAAAATGTCTTTGAACTCACTAAAATGGCAGTTTCACCAAAACATCGTGGTTACAAAATTGGGCAGCAACTTATGCAATATTGTATAGAATTCGCAAAACAACATCAATTTAAAACTTTGATGTTGTACTCTAACACGAAGTTGGAAAACGCTATTTATATATACCGAAAATATGGTTTTATAGAAATTCCTGTTGAAAAAAACTCTCCATATAAACGTAGTGATATAAAGATGATTTTAGAGGTTTAAAACTTTTCATCTAGCTCATTACAAAACTTTTGATTTTCAGCACAAAGAATAGATAATGTCTCAAATAACAACTGATTTAATTCCTCATCTGTAGATTTAATAGCATAAGCAAGTTTAAACTCAGAGAGAGCTCCTTCAAGATTATTGTTTTTTAATCTTGATTTACCAGAACGCTTCAAAAAGTTGAATGCTTCAAGGTTTTCACTTTCAAGACGTTGTTTAGTTGCACTATTAATTTCAGATGAATGTTGCAAGATTTTTGACTTATTCAATTGGATAATTCCAAAAAACAAGCTTATCAAAACAATACTTACCACTACATATAATCTATTTGAAGTTTTAGAAGGCTGGATTTTAAATTCTCTTTGGTATTTTGGGACTTCTGTAAATAAAGGTTTTCTTTTTATTTCAAAAGGCTTTCTTGGACGTTGTTTATAAATCCAACTTTGCATACCAAAACCCATGTAACCCATAAATATCCTTTATCTATAAGTCACTGAAATTCAATAAAAGTTACACTTAGTTAGTATGATGAGATAATAATTACCTTGTCATTCCGCACTTGATGCGGAATCCAATCCAACTAAAAGAATATGAATTTTCTTATTTATATAATATAGAGTAAAATATTAACCTTAATTCTCAATAGATTTTAAAGAGTCTATTTGATGTTGTAAGCGTTCAATTTCTTCAGCATTTTTATCTACTCTAGGGATTGCCAAAACCGAGTCTATAGCTTGCTCAACAATATCAATATCTTTTGTCTCTTCAACAAAATAATATCCAATACCTTCACTCGATCTCCAAGCTTCGTTTAATTGGTCATAAACTGTTTTATCCCATTGACTTGGGTGCTTTACATCAATCCAAATAACATCTCTATATTCAGCATCAATTAAGGCTAAATCTGGTGTTGCAGAGCCATCAAAATTGTCTGAACCTTCACGAATTGCCGAAATAGTTCCTAAAAAGAACATACGTTTTCTTCCTGCAATATCTTTTATATAAGGTCTAAATTCAACAGGTTTATTGACTGTCCAGTCAAACTCTTTACGAGATTCTATCACTTTTAAAGGCATTGCCGAAACACCTGCATAACCTTGTTTTTTAGCTGCATGATCATAATAATACAGCTTATCAGTTCCATCTGCAGGAATAAAAACACTAAATGTTAAACTTGTGCGCTCATCACCTACTGGCTCTAAACCAAACCAATGGTACAATCCGCTATAAGCATTGGTATCTGTGTCAGAAAAATCAAAATCAGTTACAAAAGGCTGTTCGTTTTGATCGTCTGGTAAATCTGGTATCTTCACTGCTGTTTCCATGTTCCAAGGTAGTGGATCGCTAAAACCTCCAAGAAATTTTAAAGATTCTGCTTGTATGCGAGATACTTTTTCAGACAATGTATTTTGACGTGTTAAATACGGATGGTTGTTCATTTCATCTGGACTTATATAGGTCCCTTTTCCTATTAAAACGCGTTCAAAATAATCGTTAATATCATGTTCACCACTATCAATAACCATAACACCACCAAAGGTTGGATAAGGAAATAGGAACCCTTTCCATTTTATCAAACTCACCACTTCCACCCATTTTCCGGAATCGTTTTTCATATAAAACACATCTCCAGGTTCATAATTAAACAACATCCAAGGATTGAAACGTTGCACTACTGCGTTGTAAGTGTTTCTACTAAATTTTAAAGACTCACCTATTGAAAACACTACAGGAATACGATTTTCACTTGAAAACCTAGGAAATGGTGTTGTACTAGAGACTGAAAAAACCTCTTCGGTATTATCGCTTATTTGCTGTAATGTATATTTTTCTGAAGGTTGAATGGCCATAGTCCATTTGTTTTCGCCATCGACACGAACTAAGTGAGGTAACGACACGTCTTTGGTCTCTCCAACACTTTCGTTTGCCATTGAGAAAATGTTACGAAGTGGTTGTATACGCTCGTTTTGAGTTAGAGGAAGCTCGTTGATTTCAACTTTATTTAAATGATTAAAGACATTGTAGGTTTTCATGTAATCGTACATTTTAAAATGCCATCCAACCATATAGAGCAAACCAAAAAACACAAGCAAAATACCTAAAATACCTAATCGACCACCTGTACTTGCTGTTTTTCTAAACTTTCGTAATCCAAAAAACAAGACTATACCACTTAACAGAATAATGAAAATGTATTTTCTAAGAAATAATAAAACTGGTTGATAATCGTCCCTAAAGAAGAATAATGCCAACACTAATAAAATGTAAGTTAAAATTGCAGGCTTTCCGTTTTTCCAGAATAATCTCATGTTTAGTTTTTAGTTGTTAGTGAATTACATCAATCCTTTATCCTTCAAGCGTTCACGAGCACTTTTCTCGTTAGGTTTTGGTGCTTCAACTTCAGGTTCGATTTTGTTCTCGACTGCGCTCGAACTGACATCGCTGTCTTTAGTTTTTAAGTCTTCAATAAAGTCTTTTCCTTTTTCAACAACGTCATCAAACTTATCTTCTAAAGAATCACTTTTCTCTTCAATAATTTTAGTTGATTTAATTACAAAATTTGCAATGTAAGTGCCTACAAGTGTACCAACAATAACTGAAGCAAAAGCTGAAACACCATCATAGCTTCCAAAGATTTGAAACGGAGTTAAAAATTGAACAGCCACAGCTACAACCAAAAATAAGGCTACAACAAAAATTAATCTAGGTATAAAGGTTTGCTTATAAATGAATCCTTTTTTACTATCAGGCTTCATTTGTAGCTCTTTACTGTTTACAATTTTATTCACAAAACGATATGCTCCATTACCATTAGACTCTCTCCAATACAAGAAAATGCCAAAAAGTATAGCAGCTATAAAAATTACAAGATCTAGTCCCATGTGTTTGTTTTTAAAGTGAATGCTTTATAAAATTAGTCTATTTTATTTAAATATTGTTACGTATTGTGTCAATTACCCAATCTTTAAACGAGTCATCCCAAGTCTCATAGGTTTTATAAAACTGTTCTTTATCATACCAATACAAAAACAACACATCCTTTGGAGAAACATTAATTAAAAGCTTCCATATTAAATCTTGATGCATTGGCTCTAAAGATGAATGAGGTTGGTGCAATGCATGGTATAGATCAACATCTACCATGTCCTTTAATTTATACTCGTTGCTAACCTCTAAGCGTTCTAAATATAATTCTACACTATTGATTTTTTTAAGTGCATTGATATCTATTTTATTTAAATAACTCTTATATAAAATTTTACTCTCAAATATTTCTTTTAAAGTGTGTTGAGTTTCTTTAAGTTGTTGAGAAAGTTCATATTTTTTTACACGATCGTATCTTGGGGTTTTAACCACTTCATCCAAATCGCATTCAGCAATTAAATGATTTCGTAGTTTTTCAATTAATTCATCATGATTGATATGGTACATCAACACATCATGTGTAGTATCATTAATAGCTTCTTTGTACCATTTTTCATCTTCAAACACGATAATATCCGAAATAAAATCGCGCAACACATACACACCTCCAAAAGCTCTTGTATAAAACGAACTCACACTGTATTGAAGTTCTGGTAATTCTAAATCCCTATTACGCAAATCGCCATAGGTATTTGCCGATTGCAATAATTTTTCGTGTAAGGTTTCATCAATAAAATTATTACCTTCTTTAAACTGCTCAATAAGTTCACGTTGTTTTTTTTGTGCTTTATTAAGGTTGTTTATTAACCTAAAATGAATGTTTATAGTTTTGTATTTTAAAACATCCATAGGTCCATAAAATGCATCGATACCTTGATCAAAATCGAGACAAATTGCTGAGTCTCTAGTTATATCGTTTATTTTACTACCATAGGTTTTAAAAACCAATTTCATTAATTCCCTGTCAAACGTATGTGTAGGCAAATAGACAGGTTTTCCTTTTTGCAACGGTGAAATAATAATGGCATGCGCATTGGCTTCGCCATGGCTTAAATAAAGTAATTCCTTTTTTTCTTCAGCAATTTCAGGGCTCCAACCTATACCATCAATTGAAAAACTAGTAAGCTCTGTTGGCGAAAACCCTAATGTTTTTAAGCACTCATTATAACGCTCAACCAACTTACCACTTACAGGAAGTAGTTCACTTTGATATAGATTTGCTGCTTTTAGTTTATTCATAATTATTTCCCACGAAAGTGGGAATCTTATTTTTATCTAATTCTCTTTTAGATTCTGCATCAAGTACGGAATGACAAAAGATTCATTTTTGATTCATTTATACAATGACTGAATTTGTTGATGATACTTTAATAAATCTGTTTTTTGCTCTATTAAATCAGTCATTGAAATTGGCATTATATTATGATTTTTCAATAACGAAACTACTTCTTTTAATTTTGCCCTCATTCGGTCAAAATTTAAAGGTACTAATGGAGCAAAAGCCTGTTCAATTACTACGCAATTTTTATTGAAAAAAGTTTGTTTCAACTTATTGTCATTTAATTTTTTCAAAAGATATTCTGGTATAAATTGATTTTGAATTTTAGGATTGAAAAACACTTTTATATCTAACCATTTTTTCTGACCCAAAGCATCCATTTCAGGTTGTATCATTATAAAATAGTCATCAATATATCCATATAACATTTCTTCTTGCCTAACAAAACCTAATGCTTCAAATGATTTTAACGCCTTCTTATTTAAAACTTTACGTCTAAATTTAGATTTCCAATTTTTTCCAAATTTCAAATATAGAGTTCCAAAAACAAATGTAATTATCACATTTAAACTGATACATGCTACTAAAAACTCAATTAGTTTGCTTCCATCATAGTTTACAATAAATGTTGGAACACTAAATGCTATAGTAAATGCTAAAACAGGTAAATAATATTTAATAAAAACTTCTTTCACGTTTATTTTTAGATTCCGCATCAAGTGCGGAATGACAGTAAAATTACTTTTTGTCAAACTGAGTTCTTGCTTCCAATTCAATATTAAGCTGATTAACTCTAGCATCAACTTTTCGTTTAAAATCGGTATCTGCAATAGTTGCTACATTATCTAGGTATCTAATAACTTCTTGTTTTCTTATATCAGAAAAATCAAGCCCTTTCATATTAGCACGCATGAGTTCCTGAAGCATTCCTAATTTAGTATCATAATCCTTTTTGAAATAGATTTCAGGATTGTCAAACCAATCTTGTTCTAAGTCAAAGTCAGTTAAACGCAATGAAATTGCCGATTGTATATTACGAACATCACGCGATGAAAAGAATGGAAATATCTTTTGGATTTCGGTATATAACGATGCATAAAACATGTGGTCTTCAAAGCGATGCATTTTTTCTACTTTTTCAAAAGTTTCCATAACACGCTCTTCTGAAGGTTTTTCAACAGCTTTTAAAATGTCTCCCATGTTTTTAGCCAAACCTTGATCGCTTAAATAAGTGTAAGCCTCTGGATTGTTCATATTTACAAAATCAGGCATAGTATCTTGTAGTTTTCGCCACCACAAATGATCTTGATCTAAAAAGTCGTGTTCAGTACGTGCTCCATCAATTTTAAATCGTCCTTGAACACGTGAAATTACTGCTTTATCCAACATTTCTGGAAGGTTGGTAAACAACCCAATTGAGCTATTACCGTAATTAACAGCATAAGCTCCTTCGGTATATCTTAAAAACACACCTATAACTTCTTTTACACCTGCCGAAACACCTTGTGCAGTTCGTTCTTGAAGATTATTTTCGGCATCATCAATTGGAGCAAAAATGAGTTTTGAAGGATCTTGTAATGGTTTCATCCACTCTACCATTTTTTCTGCAGATCCACCTTGAAATGTTGAAATCAACGTATCAGGCATTGGATGGAATAAAAATGGAATATCAAGATTGTCACAATGCTCTTTTAAGCGTGTAGCAATCGCTGCAATAAGCATACTTTTTCCTGTTCCTGGAATTCCGTAACCCATAAACACTGGCATAAAACCTCCTAACTCCTGAAATGGATTCTTTTTTGCTGTAAAATCGTAGCTTAACATACGCTCTGTTAAACGTCGTGCAAAGTGTTTTGCATCTCTGTTACCTACTATTTGTTCAAATTGAATTTTATTAAACTCTACACTTTTGGCAGCTCCTGCAAACACATTGTCCCAACCAGATACAGCAAAGTCCGATTTTTCTAATTTATAGGTTCTATCTAAAATAGTTTCGGTGTACTCCAACATGCTTTTACGCATTTGGATTTCGTCTATTAAAGCTTCAAAATACACAACCGTAAAATCGGTAACGTCTTTATCACTTTTTATAATATCTGGATGCGACAAATACTTGTCGTAATAGTAAAGACAACACGAAATTCCTTTTAATGGTGACAGCAAAGACACTTCTGGCAGACCTGCAAATTTTTGCTTCATAACGCTTAAATCATCTGAAGCAATGGTTTTAAGGTTATGCAAAATATTGTAAGCTGTAGCATATAACATAAAGGCTGTTGCGGTTTGCATTTTGCTTTCGTACTCTCGTTTTCCTGAAGTATCTAAAGCAGATTTTCGCTCGTTTAAACTTGATAATCCTGAAGCATCGTAGTAACTGTCTTTAATCCAAATACCTAAAGTAATACCTTCTTGAACTGCAAATAAGGTTTGGTTTAAATGAATTGGAATAGCAACAGAGTCTGGTAATAAGCGTTTTTTTAAAGCTAATATAGTTTTTGAAACTGAAGTCAGTTCAACATTGCTTCCATTATTGGCACGCGACAAATACAGTAAAATAGATTCATCTTTAGCGTCTTTGTCTTTGTTTTTTGCACGTTGACCTTGCTCCCAGTGTACACTTTTTAAATAGGATGTTGCTTCATCACGAAGCATATCAAGTTCGGTTTGCTTTATAGGAAATGTTGAGTTGTGTTCCATGTTTCTATTTTGTCGTCATTGCGAATAAAATGAAGCAATCTCTTGCTTAAAAGATAACCACGTACTTTGTTCCTCGTTATGACGTTGTTTTTTTAATTTTTAATTCAGAAACCTGAATAGGCGGTTTAGCTAGTCTATTCATAATTTCAGGTGTTTTGTTATACAACATTTGTATAATACGATGTGGTGCGAATACATATTTTTGGTGTATAGGTTCACTCCACTTTTGTAAGGTTTGCTTATTGAAAAAGCTACCTTCTTTAAACTCACTTCCTGAGAATACTTCGTCAATACTCAGTGACAGTGCATACGACTCTAGACTTAATTCTTTTTTGGCAATACCTTCTAAAATGGCATGTGTAATTTCATTCTCGTCTTTTGCAAATACATTATGAAAAGGACCTAAATCTATTCGTTTAATGTGTTTTGGATGTACTTCAGGCAGTTTTCTGTCTATTCCATAAGCCATAGTGTCTAAATCCATATCTCTGTCGGCAGTGGTCTTTAAGACTTCATAAATTTTATCTCTGTCTTTTAACGGATTTCGTCCACCACTATAATCAAAGTACATGAAGCATATAAATGGCCTATTATGTGCTACATCATAAAAACTCCAACTGGTCATAAACTCAGGCGAAACGTCTTTAGGTGTTTCCATAATGCGACCTTGTACAAAACGATTAAAAATATACTTTTGCTCTACTGAGGTGTAATAAACTATTGAAGCCGCTTGAAACAGTTTTTCTCGTTTTATGGGTTGTTTTTTATGAAGTAACTCATGTAAAAACTCATCTTGTAATTGACTAACATCTTTAAGTTTAGAAATGTAGTCTTCTTTTAAGGATAAATCATTAAAAAGATACCTAAACTCCAAATAGTTAGGAAAACCAGAATCGGTTAAATCTACTTTCATATTGTCTTCATCGTCATACATATATTTAATACGCATAGCTTCGACTGAATACAATAACAAATCACAAAACTGCTTAAAATAAACAACTTCTTGTGCACTACATAATCCTTGATTTTGAACACTTACAATGAGTTCCTTTAGAGCAAAGTCTACCATTTTATGATAGAATACATATTGCGCTTTGGAGTCTAGTGTAGCGGAATCTAAGGGAGTTACAATCATGTTTTGAGTTTGCAGTGAGCAGTATTCGGTTTGCAGTCAATTATAAAAATACTGCTAACTGCAAACTGAATACCAATTACTTTTTAAGATAATAAGTCGTCATTATTTTCAGGTTTTTTGTCGCCAGTTGGCTCTCCTTCACCTGATGGTTTATTAGCATCTGCCTTATAGTAGTCTTCAAAAATTTCTTTCATATCAATACCATAACGCTCAGCAAAATTCTTTTGAATTTCAGAATCTTTGGTACGAATTTCCTGTAACGCTTCAGCATAACTGCTGTAAACACCTTGCATTACTTTTTCATGCACAGGAATATTATCCATCATTTCTTGACGTGCTTTAGCACTTGCTGTATGCATTGACGCAAGAGTTTCTCCAATATGCTCATCGGTTTTTACACCTAAATGCTCTAAAATAGCTGCAAATTCTTGGTCAGTTCGTGCTTTTAAAGCCACAACGTAACCGTCGTAATATTTTAAACGCTCTTCGGTATCACTCTTTAATTTTGCACGATGTGTTTGTAAATTACTACGTAAAGAGGTTAATACCTTGATGGTTAAGTTATGCTTATGCACAAAGCTGTCCTTACTTGCAGCAAGCGTTGTATAAGCGTTTTTAAGTCCTTCAAGCTCTTCTACTTTTTGCTCTAATGTGGTGACTTTACCAACAGCTTCAGCATACTCCGCAGATTGCTTATCTACAATTTCTTCTAACTCTTGACGTGCTTGTTTTAGTAAAGCATAGTTTTCTTCAAGCTTTGCTTCTACTTCTTTCTTCTTCTCTAAAGCTTTTGTATGGTTTTTTGTAGCTTCAACAATCGCGTCTTGAAGTTTGTCTTCAACTTCTTTAATTTCTACTTCACGATCTTTTAAACGCTTTACAGCTGCCTGACTTTTAAACGATAACTCATTTAATAAAGTTTGTACATCTGCCGATTCTATACGTTGCTGAAACATCGCTTTAGCTTTGTTATCTGCTTCGTCACGAGATTTTTGAGCAGCAGTAAGTTCGTCTTGCGCTTTTTTGATTTTGCTTTTTCTTCCCCAAAGGTTGTTCCACCAAGTGTCTGGTTTAGCTTCGGCATCTTCTAATTCAACTCTTGCGCGTTCTAGACGTTTTATTGCATTATCAATGATTTTTTGTTCATCAGCATTTAAGCTAGAGAAATCTTCAAAAATAATTCCAACTTCGTCTTGATAATCAGTTAAGTCTTTAATGGCATCTAGTAAAGATGTTCTATCTTTTTCTGCCATATGCACTACATCGTCCAATGTTGCATTAAGTATTTTTTGACGCACTTCAGGATCATCTTCCTGTGCCAATTTAGATTTCATAGTGTCAATGGCTTTTCCCCAATTAACATCTACTTTTTCCTGTTTTTCATTGGAATTGGTTTCTAATAAATCAAAATCATCAGACATATTGTGTAGTGTTTTTATAGTTGAACAATTTTTGGATAAGCAATTTCGTTAAAAAATATCATTTTCAAAACTAATGCTCTTAAAATATCAGTAGTAAAAAAATTAAAAATGTTACAGGCTTTAAAAAATGTAACGCAATCATTATCTTTAGTACTCAAATACTTCTATTATGAGAAATTCAATTTTTATTACCGCTATTTTAGCATTGTGTTTTATAAGCTGTAAAACAGATAAAAAAGAACCAGCAACCACTGAGACAATTATTGAAAACAATGTTGATGTTGAAACAACAACTTCCGATACTTCTTCTGAAATAAAAATTACTCCTATTGAACATGCTACTATGGTCTTGGAGTATAAAAATGTTATAGTGTATGTTGATCCTGTTGGAGGAGCAGAAAAATTTACTGAACAAAAATCTCCTAGTATTATTTTGGTTACTGATATTCATGGTGATCATTTTAATGAAGAAACCTTGTCAGGAATATTAGGAAATGCTGTTAAGATTATAGCTCCTGGTGCAGTAGCTGAATTGCTACCAAAACCTCTAAGAGATCGTACATTGGTTCTTAATAATTCGCAAAATAGAGACTACACTTTTGATGGTGTTGAAATTAATATTGAAGCTGTACCAATGTACAACTTAAGAGAAGAGGCTTTAAAATTCCATGAAAAAGGACGTGGTAATGGTTACATTTTAACCATGGGAGGAAAACGAATTTATATTTCAGGTGATACTGAAGACATTCCTGAAATGCGTAACTTAAAAGATATAGATATGGCCTTTGTATGTATGAACTTACCATACACTATGACTGTTGAAAGTGCTGCAAGTGCTGTTCTGGATTTTAAACCAAAGCAAGTATATCCATACCACTACAGAGGACAAGGTGGGCTTAGCGATGTAGAAAAATTTAAAACCATTGTGAATGATAAAAATGATGCTATTGAAGTCGTTCAATTAGATTGGTACAAATAGTGATTACTCCATTTTTTATTAACAAATTTATAATGAAATAGTTACGGTTTTAATTAAAATTGTATATTTGACTTGATTAACCCCAACTATCAACCTAATTATGAATGCTTTATATTCAATTCCAAAGTTACTTGTAAGCACTACTCAGCTTACGGTTATACTCATTATTACAGCAGCAGTATTTATGTTTTTTATTGTGGTTGCAGTAATAAAAATGAGAAAGTTAAAGGCTGAAAATAAGAAGCTTATTGAAATGGAATCTTTAAAAAATGACGTTGAGGAGAGCTATAAAGATTTTACAAATGGCCATTTGTATGAATAAATTAAAATCACTTAAATAAAAAAGCCTGCATTGTGCAGGCTTTTTTTTATCTATCTAACTAATTTTTTATACTTAATTCGTTTCGGCATTAAGTCACCACCTAAACGTTTTTTCTTGTTCTCTTCGTAATCACTAAAACTACCTTCAAAGAAATATACTTGGCTATCGCCTTCAAAAGCTAATATGTGCGTACAAATACGATCTAAAAACCAACGGTCGTGAGAAATAATCACAGCACAACCAGCAAAGTTTTCTAAACCTTCTTCTAGCGCACGTAACGTGTTTACATCAAGGTCGTTTGTAGGCTCATCTAAAAGTAGTACGTTTCCTTCTTCTTTTAATGTCATCGCTAAATGCAAACGGTTACGCTCACCTCCAGATAGTAATTTTACTTTTTTGTTTTGTTCACTTCCAGAGAAATTAAAACGACTTAAATACGCACGAGAATTGACTTGCTTTCCTCCCATCATCACCAATTCTTGCTCATCACTAAAGTTTTGCCAAATCGTTTTTTCAGGATCTATATTAGAATGACTTTGGTCTACATAAGCAATTTTTGAAGTATCACCCACTACAAACTCTCCTTTGTCTGGTGTTTCTTCACCCATTATCATTCTGAAAATCGTGGTTTTACCTGCACCATTAGGTCCTATAACACCAACAATTCCTGCTTGAGGTAGATTGAAGTTTAAATCTTCGTACAATAACTTATCGCCATAACCTTTACTTACACCTTTTGCTTCAATAACATTGGTTCCTAAACGCGGACCATTTGGTATGTAAATTTCAAGCTTTTCGTCAAGTTGCTTTTGGTCTTGACTCATTAATTTATCGTAGTTCTTTAAACGCGCTTTTTGCTTGGTTTGACGTCCTTTTGCACCTTGACGCACCCATTCTAACTCGCGTTCTAATGTTTTTTGACGTTTTGAAGCTGCTTTTCCTTCTTGAGCCATACGTTTAGACTTTTGGTCTAACCATGAAGAATAATTACCTTTCCAAGGAATACCTTCGCCTCTATCCAGCTCTAAAATCCAACCTGCAACGTTATCCAAGAAATATCTATCGTGCGTTACAGCAATAACAGTTCCTTTATACTGTGCTAAATGATGCTCTAACCAATGTACCGATTCTGCATCTAGGTGGTTGGTAGGCTCATCAAGTAGTAATACGTCTGGTTCTTGTAGTAATAAACGACATAAAGCTACACGACGACGCTCACCACCAGAAAGTACACCTATTTTTTTATCACCATCTGGAGTACGTAATGCATCCATGGCAATTTCTAATTTGGTATCCAATTCCCAAGCATTTGAAGCATCTATTTGATCTTGTAATTCGGCTTGACGATTCATAAGCTTTTCCATTTTTTCAGGATTGCTATACACTTCTTCCAAACCAAACATATCGTTTATTTTATTGTATTCATCAAGAATAGCTACAGTTTCAGCAGCGCCTTCTCGCACTACTTCCATCACTGTTTTTTCATCATCTAGTTGTGGTTCTTGTTCTAGATAACCAACAGAATATCCTGGTGAAAAAACCACATCGCCTTGATAGTTTTTATCTACACCTGCAATAATCTTTAATAATGTAGATTTACCCGAACCGTTAAGACCTAAAATACCAATTTTAGCTCCGTAAAAGAAGCTTAAATAAATGCTTTTAAGTACTGGCGTATTAGCCGATTGAAATGTCTTGGTAACACCAGACATTGAAAAAATTACTTTTTTATCGTCGCTCATATATTATAGTTGTTTGTTTTTAGTAGATAGTATTCAGTAGAAAGTGAAATTTTTAAACTTAATACTACTTAATCTACCCATAAATTGAAAACCCTTAAACGCGTCCTTTTAATGCATTAAACACCCAAGCAATACAGAAAAAGCCAAAACCAACAGCAGCAAATCCCCAACCTGCAACATCGTCATAGCGAAAAGCTCCTAGTCCTATTAAACCTAATCCTACAAAAATCATAATCCATGTGGCCCAAGCCAACACTGTGTTTTTATTCATTGCCATAATTTTTCTTCTTATTTTATTAGATAGTTAGTTAATACAAATATCGGCATTATTTAAGAAATAACATATAATAGGTTAAAGACATTTTAATTAAGACAAAAACATCCTAATTAAAAAAATATTCATAAATTTGTAAAAGATAAATTATCTATATGTTTTCAAAAGCTTGTGAATATGGTATTAAAGCAGCAATTTACATTGCATCAAATTCCAATGAAGGTAAGCGTGTTAGCTTAAAAGGCATTTCAAAACATATTGATTCACCAGAAGCCTTTACTGCAAAAATTCTTCAAACTCTTGCGAGAGAGAATATTGTAAACTCTATAAGAGGTATTAATGGTGGCTTTGAAATAGACAAGCAAAAACTTGAAAATATTCAATTGGCTGATATTGTTAATGCTATTGATGGAGACAGTATATATAAAGGTTGTGGTATTGGTTTAAAAGAATGTAGCGAACAACATCCTTGTCCTATTCATAATGACTTTAAGGTTGTTAGAAATAATTTAAGAATCCTTCTAGAGACAACTAATTTAAAATCCTTGGCAATGAATGTGAATGCTGGTGCTGTTTTTTTAAAAATCTAAAATAATAAAAAAAAAAAAAATTAAAACAAAACAGGATAAATTTATCCGAATAAATAAATATGATATGGAGATTCTAGAACAACAAACAAACAAACAAATAGGAAGTTTTGTGGCTGATGATTACAGAACTGCTGCAGTGTTTTCAAAATACGGTATTGATTTCTGCTGTAAAGGCCACAGAACCATTCATGAGGTCTGCGAAAAAAATGATATTAATGCAGACGAATTATTGAATAATTTGAATGCCATTATGAATTCGAAAACCAATGAAAATATTGATTATAAATCTTGGCCATTAGATTTACTTGCAGAGTATATTGAAAAAAAACACCATCGTTATGTAGAAGAAACTATACCAGTATTAAAACAATTTCTAGATAAGCTATGTAAAGTGCATGGAAACCGCCATCCTGAATTATTCGAAATCAACGAACTCTTTTCGGCTTCTGCTGGCGAACTGGCTGCCCACATGAAAAAGGAAGAACTTATCCTCTTCCCTTTTATAAAAAAGATGATGAAAGCCTCTATTTCTGGTCAAGAAATTCAAGCACCTGGTTTTGGAACCGTTGAAAACCCTATTGCCATGATGATGCAAGAACACGATAATGAAGGGATACGATTTAGAAAAATCGCTGAACTAACAAATAACTATAATCCACCTGCTGATGCATGTAACACATATCGTGTTACCTTTGCCATGCTCAACGAGTTTGAACAAGATTTACATCTTCACATCCATCTTGAAAACAACATTTTATTCCCTAAAGCTACCGATCTTGAAAAGCTTTTTTTAAAAAAATGATTCAATAACATTTGTTTTTAAATAAAATAACGCTGTGATTGAAACACCTTTCCAATAAAAGAATATACGAGAGAAGTATAAAGGAAAGGTGTTTCTTTTTTATACGTATTTTTAAAATATAAAAATACATTTTATGCAAAAAAAACTTGTAGCAACTTGTCTTATCAATTTTTTAATTGCCGCATTATTAGGTTTGGTTTTGCGCTACGCATTTGTTGGACATCTAGATTTCAACTACCAATTTTTGACCCATACACATTCGCATGTAGCTATCTTGGGTTGGGTTTATCTTATGATTTTTACACTTTTTGTACATTACTTTATCCCTAAAAACAAACGTTTTTACACCAAGCTTTTTTGGGTTACCCAACTTGCTGTTTTGGGCATGCTCTTTAGCTTTCCTTTTCAAGGTTATGCAACAGTTTCCATAATATTTTCAACTTTACATATCTTATGTAGCTATGTGTTTGCCTTTAAGATGTGGAAAAATTTAAAAGCAAAAAATATTTTAATTGAAAGACTCATAAAGTGGTCATTAGCTTTTATGGTATTGAGTACCATTGGTGTTTGGTGTTTGGGTCCTGCTGTTGGGCTTCTAGGAAAAGCATCGGCATTTTATCAAATAGCCATTCAGTATTTTTTACATTTTCAGTTTAACGGTTGGTTTTTGTTTGCTGTTATTGCTATTCTTTTTCATCAGCTACAAGTACAACCGTCAAAAAACACAAAACTATTTTTAAGATTATTGATTGTCGCAACCATAACTACGTTCGCTTTACCTATTCAATGGTTTGCAACCCATTGGTTGCTGTACTACATCAATGCATTGGGTAGCATTTTACAGCTTTTAACTTTAGTTTACTTTATAAAAATCATAAAAATTCCTTTTAAGACCATTATTGTTAAACAACAAAAAGCCGTAAGATGGCTTTATATTTTTGGGTTGAGCTGTTTTATTTTGAAAATGGCACTCCAAAGTGTTTCGGTTATTCCTGAATTTTCACAAGTACTCATAAACCACAAAAATTTTATTATCGGTTTTATCCATTTATTGATGCTAGGAATAGTTAGTGGATTCCTATTCGCATTTCTACTTTATTCAAAAACCATAAAACCGTCAGTCTATCTCAATCTAGGAATATTTAGCTTTTTTATAGGGTTTGTTTTAACAGAACTTTTACTGACGTATCAAGGTAGTTTTTTCTATTTTGGAAAAGGATTAATACCGCACTACTACCTTTTACTTTTTATAAGTAGCATATTTCTTCCGTTGGGAATTACTTTAATTTTATTCACCTATTCAAAACAAAAACAGCATGTCTAATAAACCTTTAAAACGCCATAAAGCATTACAACCATTGAGCAGAGAGCATCATCACGGTTTATTATTGTCTTGGAAACTACGAGAAGGCTTCAAGAAGAACATTGAGGTTAAACGTATGAAAACCTATACCGATTGGTTTTTTAAAACGCATTTGATTCCTCATTTTGAAATGGAAGAACAATACATTTTTCCGTTATTGAGAAATGACAATGATTTGATCAAGCGAGCATTGACAGAACACCGAAGGTTAAAACGTCTCTTTACCAATGACAAAGATGTTTCCAAAGCCTTGGGATTAATTGAAGAAGAACTAGAACAACACATCCGTTTTGAAGAGCGTGTACTTTTTAAGGAAATCCAGAAGATAGCTACTGAAACACAATTACAACATATTGAAAAAATCCATCATCCAGACGAAAAATTTATAGATAATCTGGATGATGAATTTTGGAAGTAATTACTTCTTAAAACTAAAAATCTCTGGTCTTACAGTAACCATTGCCCAAGCCCAATTATGGGTTCTATTGGCGTTTCCTCCTTTTAACACTTCCATTGTATCAGTTGCAAATATTTGTGAGTAGCCCAAATTTGCCGTAATGAATTTATGAAGTTTATAGGTTACCACAACATCGATTACTGTGCCTAAATAGCTATCCATTGTATTGGAACCGCTCAATACGCTCTCTGCTGAAGAAAACACATGTGGCAATAGAGTTAAAGTCAATTTGTTTTTACTGTATTTTAGTTGTGCATAAGCATCAATCAAACCAACAGAATTGGCATGATTTCCTACATAGAAATAATCCATTAAACCATTAAACTTATGATTGGTTCCAAACAACGGAGTAAACGATTTATTAGTTCCCGAAGTATCATCCATGGCTGTTCCTGACAAATATTCGCCTCCAATACCAAAGAGCCAATGTTCTGTTGCCAAATATCCCAACGAAGCTCCACCATACCAAGCAGAAACAGTAGTGTCATTTCGTGTTCCTGTTTGTCCGTAAACAGAAAACTCGCCTATCCATTTATTGGTTTTCAAGCTGTAAAACATACCAAATGTTTGTGCATATTGGGTTTTCAGGTCTTGATTAGTAGTTTCAAACTCATAACCTGTATTTAAAAACAAAACACTCAATGTTGATGTCTTAAAGCCATATTGATACCACAACAATTGCATATTCTTGTAATTGTTTACCGAATACGCTGTACGCTCAACAGTTTCAGCATTTGAACTCACCGATGCGCCAACATCCAGTCGATGTTTTTTGTTGGGTGTTACCGAAACCAAAAAGGCATCGTGACTTCTACCTTGTTGTGCCCAATTGACTTCTCCTAAAATACGTTGATTATCATACGACAACGTTTGTCTTCCCACTTTAAACTTCCAAATATTATCCAATCTATATTGGGCATAACCTTCAAAAAGAGCTAAACCATCATGGGCATTACTTTGGTTTGTTGCAACATCTCCCCAGACTCTAATGTCTTGCGGTCTTAATACAATAGTTAGGTTTTCGTAATTAAAATTCAGATTTAATCTGCTACGTTGGGACACAAAAGACGTTGGGTCTTGTGTATCATCCAGCAATGTACCAAAGCCGTTTCTAAACTCGTATCGTGGTCTAAATTCGATACCTACTTCTAATTCTTGGGCAAAAAAGGTGTATGTCAACATTCCGAAGAACATTGTGCAAATTATATTTTTCATAAGTTGTTAGATATTGTTAAACTGTTACATAGCGTCAACAGCTTCGTTAATATGTTTAATGGTATTATCGGAATTCACACCTAAACCTTCTTGCTGAAACACTAACTCTCCTTTATGGTTAAATACGCTAATAATATTTGAATGTGAAAAATCGATTGGTGATATTTCTTTATAGCTTACCGCTAAAACCGCAGCAAATTCGCGCGTGTTTTCTTCTGTAGAACGTAAAAACAGCCAAGGGTCATTATCCATCAAGTTTTCTTTTGCAAAGGTTTTTAAACGTTCTGGTGTATCAACTTCGGGATCAATACTTACAAAAATCATTTTTACATTTTCTTTGGAATGTTCTGGTAGGCGTTCTTCTATGTTTCGCATATCGGCTACCAAACGTGGGCATGCTGCTTTACAACTAGTATAAATCATTACCATGACCAAAACATCACCTTTCAAGTCTTTAAGTTGAATATCTTCTCCATTTTGGGTGGTCCAAGTTGAGGGTAAGTTGTAGATAGACATCTCTGAAAACTTATCATCTGAAATAGTTTTTACATGGTTTTCTTCTACAACCAAATCCATTTTACAAACAGGACAATTTCCTTTTTCGGTATATATTTTATCACCTTCACAACGCATAGGACAATGGTAAGCCACATCATCTTTTGCAGCTTTTGAAGAGGTGTTTTTACAAGATACCAACGTTAAGACAATACATATTATATAGATAAATGGTTTCATAATGTTGTTTTTAAGGATTTACTTCAATGTCTTTTGCACATCTAAATCCAAGGTTTTTAATACTAAAACTTGCCTTTATACTACCTCTAAAAGCATATCGCATAAAAGCAGCATAATTCATTAAATCGGTAGCACCAATGGCTGCGCTCCCACAAAACAGATTACTATCTTTGTCAACATCTTTTCTGGATTCTCCAGAAATCAATACCGAGTTAAAATCGAGTGTCCATTCCCAAACCAAACCATGCATATCGTAAATACCCCAATAATTTTTAGGCGAATTACCTATAGTTTTTTCATCAGTTCTAGGTGTTTCGTACCAAGAGAGGATTTGTTGGTTATATGAAGGCTTTCTTCTGGCATCTGGTACGTCTTCATCTGCCATTGCTACATATTCCCATTCATCAATAGTTGGTAATCGTTTGCCTTGACACTCGCAGTAAGCTTTGGCTGCAAACCAAGACACATAGGTTACAGGGCTTTGAGGGTTTACTATATCGTTTAGAATTGTATCACTTTTAAATTGTCTCAAATAGTTTCCATCAGCATAGAGCTTAAGTATATTGTGTTTTTGCCATTTAGGGTTTTTCTTTAGAAACTCTAAAAACTGCTGATTGCTAACAGGGTATTTATCAAGTTTAAAATCTTGAACTTCAACAACAGTTGAATCTCTACCATATAAAGGGATATAGCGACTACCCTTTATATTTGCCATACCTTCAGTTTGTGAAAAACAAATGGTTTGAAACACTAAAAACACACACAATATTTTGAAGGTATGGTCAAACATAACACTAACTATTACTATTAATTACTTTCCTTTTACTTTATCCACCATTTGTTTAGTAACCACTGTTCCGTTATTATCCCAACTGTTATACACGTAGGTCAAAACATTGGCTATTTCTTCAGAAGATAACATTTGTCTGGTCATTACACTATTGTATTTTTTCCCATTTACGGTAATTTCGCCTGTTAATCCGTTTACAACTGCACCAATGGCACGATTTACATCTGCGTTTAAATAATCTGATTTTGCCAATGGTGGAAATGCATTAGGAACACCTTGTCCTTCAGCTTGATGGCATGCAAAACAAGTTTGCATATAAATTTGTTTGCCAAATTTCATTTGCTCCTCAAAGTTTTGTGCAGGAATTTCAGACTCTACAATTTCATTGGTTGTTGGCATTTCTTGAATTCCTGGACCTTCTGGTAAATAGATTCCTTCATATTGTTCCCCAGAATAGATTTTTTCATGTTCTTCTCCTTGTACTTTTAACATACCCAAAGCCCCTTTATTAAAAGCTCTAAAAATGGAATGGTCAACTAAAATAAATGTTCCAGGGACATCTACACGAAATTCTACAATAGCTGCTCCTCCTGCAGGGATTATTGTGGTCTGAACATTTTCATTTACCATATCACCACCTTCTACGTGAACCTTATCAAATATTTCTCCAATTACGTGAAATGAAGACACTAAATTAGGCCCACCGTTTCCTACAAACAGTCTAATAGTTTCACCCACATTAGCAGTAATAGCATTATCGCCTGTTAGAGCATTTACACTACCATTAAAGACAACATAATCGGCGTGTTCATCAACGGCCTTTTGCATATCAAAAGGTTGCAAACCACGTTCACCATTTTTTCCTTTGGTATAAAAATCGCCTTGCATAATATAATATTCCTTATCTACAAGTGGTAAACCACCTTCAGGTTCTACCAAAATTAATCCATACATACCATTGGCAATGTGCATTCCTACAGGAGCCGTTGCACAGTGGTACACATACAAACCAGGGTTGAG
Source organism: Gaetbulibacter sp. PBL-D1 (assembly GCF_050509525.1). NCBI lineage: Bacteria > Pseudomonadati > Bacteroidota > Flavobacteriia > Flavobacteriales > Flavobacteriaceae > Gaetbulibacter > Gaetbulibacter sp. PBL-D1. The sequence goes on from NZ_JBNWKB010000003.1 coordinate 221,666, forward strand.
TGTTTTAAAAGAAAACACTTTTTCGTGACCTGGTGCTACAAACGAAGATTCTGCACCACCACCTGGACCAGTTACAGCGTGTAAATCGATGTTGTGAGGCAGCTTATTATCTGGGTGGTTTTGTAGTCTAAACTCAACCTCATCACCTACCCGAGTTCTAATGAAGCTTCCAGGAACTGTTCCACCAAAAGTCCAATATACATAGCGTACACCATCGGTAAGTTCGCCTTCTTCTTCAAGGATTTCCATTTCAACAATAAGCTTTTTGGCCTTTCGTCTTCCAACAGGTGTTGGTACGTTTGGTGGTGCAGTTAACTCTGCTGTCATTTCACGGCTAACAGGAATGTCTTGTGCTTCTTCATAAACGGTTTTCTCGTTGTTGAAACAAGAAACCATAAACAATGATACAACCACAAAAAATAGTATGTTGATACCTTTAATTTTAGTGTTTTTTAGTGTTCTCATAATAGTGATTTTAAATTAGGATAATTTTGTCTTGATTAATAAAACAAATTTAGTACACGAATAAGATTAAAAATATGATTAATGTCATAAAATGAAAAAAAGCATCACGTTTGTGATGCTTTAGTTTACTCGATAATCGAGATTAAATGCTCCAATGCTTGCCTCGAAATTAAACGTTTGTTCTTTTTAATACCTCGTGTGCTTGCTTCGAGATAGTTTCCTCCTGTTTAAACGCCTATAGAGTTATCATAGGAACTTCAATAAACAACAATTCAGAATCTTGTTTTGTTTCTATTGAAAAGCTGTCAGTTTCTGAAACACCTATAGCGTCTCTTGTTTCAAGGTTTTGATCTGCTATAATAATGTCTCCATAAATAGTCATTACATAAACACCATGGTTACTACTTTTTAGGTTATAGGTAAACGTTTCACCTTGGCTTAAATCAATGCGAGATAGTTTAGCATCTTGATGAATTTTTAAACTTCCTTCATGATTATCATCAATAGATGTTACCAAGGTTTGTAGTTTATTTTTCCTTTCAGAATCACTAAATGTTTTTTGATCATAACGTGGTGAAACACCTTGCTTGTTAGGTATTACCCATATTTGAAACAAACTTAAATGCGAATCTACCGAACCATTAATTTCAGAATGTTGCACTCCAGTTCCGGCACTCATTACTTGCACTTCACCTGGTAATACAGATTGCCATTCGTTATGCATAGAATCGCGATGTTTAAGCTCACCACTTAAAGGAATGGTGATAATTTCCATATTATCGTGCGGATGTGTTCCAAAACCCATTTTTGGTGCAATAACATCATCATTTAATACTCGTAACGCTCCAAAATGAATGCGCTCTGGATTAAACCAACCTGCAAAGCTAAACGAATGATTGGCTTGTAACCATCCGTGATTTGCAAATCCTCTTGTACCTGCTTTGTGAACTATTGTTTTCATTTTATTATCCTTTCTGGGTTTCCCCTTTTATCTTAATTTATCTAATAAATCACTTAATTGTGATGCTTCTTTTTCTGTGATATTTTTTAACCAATCGTCATTAAAATTGTCTGATATATCTTCTAAAAGTTTTAATCCTTCGCTGGTGATGGCAACTTGTACCACACGTCTATCTGTTTCAGATGGGATACGCTCAATGAGTTGTTTTGCACAAAGCTTGTCTGCCAATCGTGTGGCATTTGGAGCTCTGTCTATCATTCTTGATTTTACATCTTGCATCGTCAATGGTTTATCTGCACCACGTAAAATGCGTAAAATATTATATTGTTGTGGTGATAACCCGAACTTTGCAAAAAATGTATTTTGTTTTCCGGTAATCCAATTAGCTGTGTACAAAATATTAATCAGCGCTTTTGTACGGTTATCTTTAAACGAGGAATTAACGTCTTTTGAAATATCTCCCATAGTTGTTAGGCTTTTACATCATTATAATCATCAGCTTTCTTTTTAAAGACAGCTGCTGCAAACGGACAAAGTGGTAAAATTTTTAACGCTTTTTCTCTTGCAAATGCTACAGCTTCTTCTACTAGTTTGTAACCAACGCCTTGACCTTTTAGACTTGCATCTACTTCTGTATGATCAATAATAATTTTTTGTTCTCCTGCATAAACGTAAGTCATTTCAGCTATTCGTTTTGCATCTTGTTCTATGTAAAAAGCCCCTTTTTTAGTATCGTCTTCTTGCTGGATGTTCATAACTATATTGCGTTTTGAAATTTATCTACTTCAACTAATAATTGGTCGTTTAATTCCTTATTAGTAATCTTTCCTTCAGAAAAATTATTTCCGAATTGCGGTAAAGAAAACACGCCTACAATATCTGCTTCATGTCTTGGAAAACGGTCTTCAGCAATGGTTAATACCGATTGTCCGCCTCTTGCTCCTGGTGATGTTGCCATAAGCAACATAGGTTTTCCTAAAAATGTTTTGGCTTCTATACGTGATATCCAATCAAATAGGTTTTTAAAAACTGAAGCATAAGCGCCATTGTGTTCTGCTAATGAAATAACCATACCATCAGCTTCCTTTATTTTATTGAATAGCTTGTGAGCGTTTTCTGGTTGTCCGCCCATGCTTTTTTCTAAATCTGTACTAAATAGCGGTACATCAAAATCATTTAAATCCAATACTTCTACTTTGGCTCCTTCTACTAAACTAGAAGCGTATGTTGCCAATTGTTTGTTGATTGATGTTGTACTGTTACTTCCTGCGAATGCTATAATATGTTTCATGTGTGATTGTTTTTATTTTCCATGGCAAATATATGATAAAATATTTTATTTTCCAAGGAAACTATTTACATGGTAATATTTTTAACATAGCTTTTACATTACAACGTTTTCGTAGCAAGGTTAAGTTTTGTATTTTTAGCCTGCATTAACAACTTGCGTTAGGGGTTGCAGCGGCATCCTCCCTATTTTTAGGGAGATATAGCGAAAAACCCGACCACGCTATTGCGTGGGAACGCCCTAATTAACTATATAACATCTGATGGATTTAAACTTCAACAAAAACGAAGATCATAATAAATTATTAGTTTCTGAACTTAAGAAGCGACTTGCAAAAGTAAAACTTGGTGGTGGAGAAAAGCGTATTGAGAAGCATCACGCTAAAGGAAAAATGACTGCTAGAGAACGTATTGATTATTTGCTTGATGATAAAGCCAAAAGTATTGAAATTGGTGCTTTTGCGGGTGATGACATGTATAAAGAACATGGTGGTTGTCCGTCTGGTGGTGTTGTAGTGAAAATTGGTTACATAAAAGGGAAACAATGTATTGTAGTTGCTAATGACGCGACTGTGAAAGCTGGTGCTTGGTTTCCTATAACTGGAAAAAAGAATTTGCGCGCGCAAGAACTTGCGATTGAAAACAAATTGCCAATTATTTACCTTGTGGATTCGGCTGGTGTGTATTTGCCAATGCAAGACGAGATTTTCCCTGATAAGGAGCATTTTGGTCGTATTTTTAGAAACAATGCTGTAATGAGTAGTATGGGCATTACACAAATTGCTGCTGTAATGGGTAGCTGTGTTGCTGGTGGTGCTTACTTACCTATTATGAGTGACGAAGCGCTTATTGTGGATAAAACTGGAAGTATCTTTCTTGCTGGTAGTTATTTGGTAAAAGCGGCTATTGGAGAAAGTATTGACAACGAAACACTTGGTGGTGCAACAACACATAGCGAAATTAGCGGTGTTACGGACTACAAGGCTAAAGATGATAAAGATGCGTTGGATAAAATAAAAAATATTGTTGATAAAATAGGTGATTTTGACAAAGCTGGTTTTAATCGTAATGCTGCAAAAAAACCTAAAGAAAATCCTCAAGATATTTATGGTATTTTACCAAAAAGTCGTGCCGATCAATACGATATGTATGAGATTATAAAACGTCTTGTAGATAATAGTGAGTTTGAAGAATATAAAGCTGGTTACGGACAAACCATTATTACCTGTTATGCCAGAATTGATGGTTGGGCTGTTGGTATTGTTGCAAATCAGCGTCATATTGTAAAAACTACTGGATCTAAAACCAAACCAGCTGAAATGCAATTTGGTGGTGTGATTTACAATGATTCTGCCGATAAAGCCACGCGCTTTATTGCCAATTGTAACCAGAAGAAGATTCCGTTAGTGTTTTTACAAGATGTTACCGGTTTTATGGTAGGTAGTAAGAGTGAACATTCTGGGATTATAAAAGATGGTGCTAAAATGGTAAACGCTGTGAGTAATAGTGTGGTGCCAAAATTCACCGTTGTAGTTGGTAATAGTTATGGTGCTGGTAATTATGCTATGTGTGGTAAGGCTTACGACCCAAGACTTATTTTTGCATGGCCAAGTGCTGAACTAGCTGTAATGAGTGGTAAAAGTGCTGCTAAAGTATTATTACAAATAGAAAAAGCCTCTTTAGAAAAACAAGGTGAAAAATTCACCAAAGAGAAAGAAGACGAACTTTACAACAAAATAAAAGCACGTTATGACAACCAAGTATCGCCTTACTATGCTGCTGCCAGATTATGGACCGATGCGGTTATTGATCCTTTAGACACCAGAACCTGGATTAGTATGGGTATTGAAGCCGCTAACCACGCTCCTATTGAAAAACCATTTAATTTGGGTGTGTTGCAGGTTTAAGTATAAGAAATTAAAAAAAGCTACCAAATTGGTCGCTTTTATTTTATTTGTTCAATAGTTTTGGCCCTCTGGATTTTTTTCGATGATGTCTCTGCAAATTGTTCTACTGAAAGTATTTGTTTTGGTACTTCGTATTTTTCTAAATCAGAAAAAATAGCTGTATCTAATTCAGTTGATTGTCCTTCTAAAACCAATACCACACGTTCTCCCAAAGTGTCATCTGGTTGAGAAGCCACAAAAAAACGCTGGCTTATTTTTCCGTCTAGCTTTGCTTCAATTTGCTCAGGAAATAATTTAACACCACCTGAATTAATCATATTATCATAACGACCTATAACCTCAAATTCTGTTTTAGAATATAATTTTACAATATCGTTGGTTACAATAGTTTTATCTGTAAGCTTTGGCGCTTCAACCACTAAACAGTCTCTATCGTCTTGTGATATTTTAACGTCTTTTAGTAACTTAAAATGCGCTTCTCCTTTGTAATTGTTTAATGGTTTAATAGCGATATGGCTTAAGGTTTCTGCCATACCATAAGTAGCAAATACTTTTGTTTTTAATAGCTCAATATCTTTTAATAATGATTTTGAAACTGCAGCTCCTCCAACAATTAATGTATTTATATTTTGTAATCTTTTCAATGATTTTTGTACTTGCATTGGTACCATAGCACAAAATTTATACGGCTTTTCGTCGTCATAAGCTGGTAGTGTACTTGGTTCAACAATATCTAGTTCTAAACCTAAAATCATTGCTCTCACTAGCATCATCTTACCTGCAATAAAGTTCGTAGGCAAGCAATGTAATGCTGTATCTCCTGGAGATAGCTTAAACCTATTCCCTGTTGCTATTGCAGAATTTACCATAGCTTGCTTGCTTACTTTTATAAGCTTAGGGTTACCTGTAGAACCTGAGGTTTTCACATACAGAAAATCCTTTTCGTCTAACCAATCTAAAAGAAAATTGCCTATAATTTTTTCATAAGCTTCACCTTCTTTTATTAAACTATATGAGACTTCTTTAAGCTCCTCATGGTTATAACTAGTGTTATTAAGCTTAAATTTTAAATGTATCTTGTCAAAAGTAGGAATCATTTTTGGTATGATATTAGATGTGTTAAAATTATAGTATTTTTAACGAATTGTACTAAAAATTTAAAATTAAAAAAATATATATTTGACAATAAAGCACGAATTATGAAGAAGTCCCTGTTAATCCTATTGTTATGTCCTCTTTTTCTATTTGCTCAAGATTTTTCGAACGAGGATTATATTTATTTAAAACGTCACGAACACATAAAAATTGGTTTAAAAAATCACAAGTTTGATATTGCCAAAAACATATCAGAACAAGCTGAATTTTTAACTTCTAACAAACTTTATTTTGCTAACGAATCTATGCACTTTGACAGCTTTACTTCTATTGAAGATATTGATGCTTACACCTACATCCCTAGTCAAGATAAAAAAGTAAAAGTAGATTATATCGAAACCAAACGTGCTTTTGACAATGGTGTGTTTTACAGCGACCAAGAGTCTAAAAACTTTATTTTTCCTGCTGTTACTAAAGGTGCAATTACTAATTTAAGCTATAAAGAAATTATTAAAGACCCTCATTTTTTAGGACTATTCAGATTTGGAACTTATGTGCCTACTAAAAGTGCGCAACTCTCCATTGAGTTTCCTAAAAATGTAAATATTGGATACATCGATTTTAATACCGAAAACATAAACTTAGACTTCAAAAAAGAAGACACCAAAAACGGTTACACCTACACTTGGACTGTAGATAATATTAAAGGCTACCAAGGTGAAGAAGACAGTGAAGCTATTTTATATTATTTACCACACATTATCGTTTACATCAAAAACTATGAAGAAGACGGTAAAGTCCACAATGTATTAAACGATGTAAATGATTTATACAAATGGTACAGCTCTTTGGTTGATCAAATAGATACTTCTTCATTACAAAAAGTATATGCTATTGCTGAAGACATCACAAAAGACCTTACTACTGATAGAGAGAAAGCCGAAACCATTTTTAATTGGGTACAAGACAATATTACTTATGTTGCTTTTGAAGATGGTCTTGGAGGATTTATTCCTCGTGGTGCTGCAAGTGTTTGCGACAAGCGTTATGGCGATTGTAAAGACATGGCAAACTTGCTCTACGAAATGCTTAATCATGTAGGTATTGAATCTTACAGAACTTGGATTGGAACTAGAGACAGACACTATTCTTATTTTGAAGTACCTACTCCAATGGTAGACAACCACATGATAACAACTGCTATGGTAGAAAACGACACTATATTTTTAGATGCTACTGATAGTTATGTACCTTTTGGAATGCCAAGTGAGTTTACACAAACCAAAGAAGCACTTTTAGGTATTGACGCTGATAATTTCAAAGTTATCAAAGTACCTGTTCAAAGTGCAGATAAAAACACATCTACCATTACCAGTCATTTTTCATTAGAAGATGGTATTGTAAAAGTCTCTGAAAAAAGAGCGCTTAAAGGTTATGAAAAAGTGAATTTCATTTCAGATTACACCTATAAAAAAGATGATAAAACCGAAGAGGAGTTCCTAAATACTACGTTATCTCTTGGAAACAACAAGACCAACTACTCCAACATTACTCTGGAGAATTTTGACAACAAAAGCACTCCATTACAATTAGGTTATGACCTTAGTATTGACAGTTATGCTAAAACTATTGGCAATAAAACGTATATTAACCTAAACATAGACAGATCGTTATCAAACAGCAGTATTGATTTAGAAGACCGAAAATACAGTAAGAAAATTGACCACGAGTTTATAAAAAACTTCACCACAACGTTTAAAGTTCCTGAAGGCTACAAAGTAAACTATGTTCCTAAAGACCTTACGTTTGATAACCCAGAGTATGGTTACAGCATTTCTTATACTGTAGATGGAGATACCATTACTCAAAACAAATCTATTTATGTAAAAACACTAAGCATTCAAAACAAAGATTTTGAAACTTGGAACAGCTTTATCAAAAGCCTTATAAAAGCCTACAAAAAAAGTATAATAATAGAAAAGATATAATGATAAAAAAAGCATTGATTGTATTACTATTTGTAAGTACAAGTAGTAGTTTTTCCCAACATTTTAGAACCTACGATTGGACCGAAAAGCCTAAACTTCATAAATTATCTGCTGAAGATGAAAAAGAATCTTCAATAGGTATTTTAAAAAAGCATATTGTTGAATACGCGTCTAGTATGATGTCTCCTGAGCCCAAACGCTATGAGACCGAACACACCATTACACGAGTAAACGACGATAAAGGTATTGCAAGACACAACACAGTTTACATCCCAATGTACGAAGTAAAAAAGGTTGTAGACATAAAAGCAAGAACCATTAACGCCAAAGGAAAAGTTACTGTGCTTAACCAAGACAATATTAAAGAGGTTAAAAATGTTGACGAATATGGAGACTTCAAGATTTTTGCTATTGAAGGTGTTGAAAAAGGTTCAGAAATAGAAGTGCTTTACACAGTTGAAAAAGAGTTTGATATGTATGGTTCAGAAACTATGCAGAGTAACTACAAAATCAACGAAGCACAGTTTATTTTTATCACAGGAAAACTCAATTCCAATGTTAAGGCTTACCGAACTGACTCTACATTTAAAGACGTTACAATTGATGGTGACAATGCCAAATCGTTGACTTTAAAAAACATTCCTGCAATGGTTGAAGAAGAATATGCTACACCAGATGCCAATAAAATTACAGTAGTATATCAATGTTTTCCACAAGGTCAAGACATTACACAAGACATGTTTTGGACTAACGTTTCCAATAATGTTGGCGGAAGATTTTTCCCTGAAACTGCAACCAGTAAAATTGATGCAGATTTAGCTACCATTATCGAAGGAAAAACTGATCTTTCGGTATTTGAAAAAGCATCTAGAGTAGACAACTTTATTAAAAGTAACTTTAATGTTATCAAAAACAACAATGACGAGTTGTCTGATTTAGACTATATTCTTAAAAACCGTTCTGCAAGTGACTTTGGTATCATAAAAGTATATGCAAACTTTTTAAAAGCTTTAGATATTGAATACGAAGTTGTTATTACTGCTAATAGATTTCAGTATAAGTTTGATCCAGACTTCTTTATTCCTAATATGCTTAGAGATTTCTTAATCTACTTACCTACTGAGAAAAAATACATCGCTCCAGACAGAATTGAATACAGAGTTGGCGAAGCACCTTTCAATATTTTAGGCAACTACGGATTGTTTATTAAAAGTGATTTTAGCCACTATTTCTCTAAAATCTCTCAGGCAGATCCTGATTATAGTCAAGTGAATCGTATTACAGACATTACGTTTACCGAAGATTTTGAAAGCACTATTATCGACATGCACCAAGAGTTCACAGGACATTGGTCTGTTACTAACAGAGCTGTTCTTAACTTATCGTCAGAACAAGGTGTAAAAGAGTTTAAAGACTATCTTACAGCTTCTGGTATTGAAGACAAAGAAAGCTTAAGCTTTGAAACTAAAAATGGGGAAATTAACCAAACAGAATATAACCTACCTTTTATAGTTGAATCTAAGGTGTCTTCAGAATCCTTAATTGAAGATGCTGGTGACAGTTATATTTTTCAAGCTGGATTAATTATTGGTACACAAAGCGAACTGTACCAGGAAACCGAAAGAGTTAACCCAATTGAAATGACCTACCCTAATGAATACAACTACACTATTACAGTTAATATTCCTGAAGGATATACTGTTGAAGGTTTAAGCAGTTTAAATATTGACGAAAGCTACAAAGACAGTAAGGGTAACAAAGTATGTAAGTTTGAATCTGGTTATAAGTTAGATGGCAATACATTAGTAATTACCATTCAAGAGTTTTATAAGACGTTAGAATATGATTTAGACCGTTACGAAGAATTCAGAAATGTAATTAATGCAGCGTCAGATTTTAACAAAGCAGCTATTCTATTTAAACCAATAGAATAGAAAGCAAAAACAAGACAACAAAAAAGCGACCAAACGGTCGCTTTTTTTATTCTAATATTTTATAATCTTCTTTTGGTGGTTCTTGTACAGTACCAAATAATTTATCTTTCCAATTCGTCCATTTGTACTTTTTAGAAAAGATAAATAACAGTATTGGAAACATCACAAACACTGGTAAAAATACATCTATAAATCCTGCTTCAGTTGGGTTAGACATATCTTTTAAAATAGAATGTGTTTGAAAAGCAGTCCAATCAGCAGTTACCAATAAAGCTGTAAATAAGTTGTTTGCAGCATGAAACCCTAAAGCTAACTCCATACCTTCATCCATTAAAGTCATAATCCCTAAAAAGAGTCCTGTACCAATGTAATACACCATAATTACATAGCCCAATTGTTTAACCTCAGGATTTGAAATATGCAACAATCCAAAGACAGCTGATGTAACTAATAACGGTACCCAGTTCCTATTGAATAGTTTGAATATGCTATCAAATTTTTCACTTTCTAAACTGTTCTTGAAAACAGAATTTACCAATACTAAAGCGATTAAACATACTAATAAATACAACAACTTAAAATACCATTTAAAATCAATTAAATAAGGCAAAGCAAAATATACTATTACTGCTATCAATAACACCATAAAAGTAGCAGGAAATGTTCTATTTGTGGTAGATACCCCAATTCCTTGCATTAAATAACCTCTAAACAAATATTCTTCAAAACTGGTTTGTAAAGGCACCATAATAATGGCAATAACACAAAGAATTAAAAAAGGACCTAGTTTAAAATTCACTACATAGTCATCAGGTGACATAAAGTAATCTAACAGTGTTAAACCACTAGATACAATTCCCCAAAAGAAAAAAGCAAAGAACACACGTTTCCAATCTATTTTAGGTCTAGAAGTTGTTAAATGTGTTATGGTTTGTTTGTGCAATGCTTTAATTGCAATAAAAATCCCAACCAAACCAATAGCAAAGGATAGCAGCATTAAAAACAAATTCAAATTAGGTTCAAGCATACTAAGCATTGCTTGTTCGTTTAAATTCGCAAGGTCATCTCCTTCTTCTATTGCTTTAAACATCACCAATGCAGTAAAAGGTATTTGACCAACTACAACAGCAGCTGCTATTATTATAAACCCTATAAAATATCTCCACCAATCGTGTAAGACATTAAACGCTTGTGCTATATACATAAATTATAAGTTAAAGTTCCAATCTAAATTTTTATTGAAGTGCAATTTACCATTTTTTACCAATAACGGACTATCAAAATTATTAGTAAACAAACTGCCTGTGCCTAAGCCTTGTGGCATTGTATTTTGTAAAGTATACGTCCATTGTGCGATGGCATTTAACCCAACATTACTCTCTAATGCACTGGTAATCCACCAACCTATACTTCGCTCTTCAGCTAAGTCTATCCATGCATTGCTTCCTTTAAAACCACCTATAAAACTTGGTTTTAAAATAATGTATTGCGGATTAATGATTTGTAATAGTTTTTGCTTTTCAGAGGCGTCAAAAACACCTATAAGTTCTTCATCTAAAGCAATTGGCAATGGTGTATCTTCACACAAACTCGCCATTTCACACCAATTCCCTTGCTTAATAGGTTGCTCAATAGAATGTAAATCGAGCTCGCTTAAATAGTTTAATTTGTCTAGAGCATCATCAACCGAAAATGCACCATTGGCATCAACCCTTAGCTCTATATCGCTTTTTGAAAACTCTTTCCTTATAGACTTAAGCAGATTGTATTCTGTTTGAAAATCGATAGCACCAATTTTCATTTTTATACATGAAAAACCTGCTTCAATTTTCTCTTTTATCTGTTGCTTCATAAAAGCTTCGGTTCCCATCCATATCAATCCATTAATTGAAATAGCGTCTGTTCCGTTAGTAAATTCTGAAGGAAATAATTGAAAAGACGATGCGCTCTCAAGAGATTTAAAAGCCATTTCCAACCCAAATTGAATACTAGGAAATTCAACAAGCTCACTATACAACTTCTCTAAACCTAAATGGATATTATTGCAAGTCCATTTTAGTTTTTCTTCGTAATCTGGTCTGTCATCTGCACTTAAACCACGTAAAATCCCACATTCGCCAATACCTTGTTGTCCATTGGCTTCTATACTAATAAACCAAGTTTCTTTGGTTTTAAGAATACCTCTAGATGTTCCGCTAGGTTGTTTAAAATTAAGAATGTACTTGTGGTATGTGGCTTTCATGTAAAAAATTAATCAACATCTCGACTGCGCTCGATGCGACAGTTAGCTTTAATTGGATTATCAAATGTATATTATAAACTTCAAGAATCTACAATTTTGTCTTTCCAAATTGTCACACTGAGCTTGTCGAAGTGCTGGTTTGGTATCTTTTGAGTAAAAAAATATTGGATTCCGTGTCGCAGCACGAAATGACAAGACTATTAAAATTTATGGTGCATACTCACTTGTAGTTGCCCTTTTCCTTGTGCATTGGTTTTTTGGTTCATCCAACCCAATTGAAACTTAATTTTTGAGTTCAACACATAACCCAATCCTAAATACGTACGGTTTCTATCAAAAAACTCAACCGTTCTATCATCACCTATATCTTGTTGTCCGTTGATAAATAATTCGTTGTATAACGCTGCATAAATGGTATTTTTCTCGAACGTTTTCTTATTAAACGGAATATTCATAAACAGGTTATAACGATAACGCGTTCTAAAATCTTGGTCTTCAACAAAACGTTGCTCATATCTAAAACGATGCGTTAAGTACACACGTCCTCCTATTTTTTGTGGTAAAAGTGCTTCTTGGTAAATTCTACTTTCAACCGAAGTATCATCGCTTTCACCTAAGGCTCCAGATGTAATATGCGCATATCCTAAGGTTAATTTTACCGACGTATTTTTTGGCCTGTACGTTACACCAGAACGTATAAGCAACTGCTCTAAATCTCCCATGATGTTCCAGTTTCTGTACTGCACATCACCTTGCAACCCAAATTTGCTCTCTTTAAATTGAGTATCAAAAAAATACATGTACCACGCTCCCATTTGGTCTGGGTTTTGGGCTTTAGTGGATTGCGTAAATGATACTGTTATAATGGAAAATAATAATAAAACACGAGCTGTTTTGGTCATAGCATTTATATTTTTGGATTGTTTTAATCCTGATTTAGGATAATAAAAAAAGTATTAAATTTAGAAACACAAATATCTTACTTAATGCCTGAATTTCCAAATATCATCCACTTTGCCATTCCTTTTTTCATCTTATCAATGGCACTGGAATTATATGTTACCACACGCGAAAAATTTAAAGAAACTAAAGGTTACGAACCTAAAGATGCCTTTGCCTCTATTGCTATGGGTTTAGGCAATGTGTTTTTAGGCTTTTTTAGTAAAGCTATTGTGCTTGGAGCTTTTGTAGTGATTTATGAAAACTTTAGGCTCTTTACCATTCCTGTGGCTTGGTGGAGTTTTATTTTAATTTTCTTTGCTGATGATTTCTCTTACTACTGGTTTCATCGCATTTCGCATGAGTGTCGTTTGTTTTGGGCATCTCATGTGGTACACCATTCGTCGCAACATTACAATTTAAGTACAGCATTAAGACAAACGTGGTCTGGTGGGTTTTACTCGTTTATTTTTTGGTTGTGGTTACCGCTTTTGGGCTTTCATCCTGCTATGATTTT